>JALRBB010000050.1 GCA_023257915.1 Quisquiliibacterium sp.
GCTATTGCGATCCGACCAATGCCGACAAAATGGTCGCTGACGGCGCGGACTACTGGATGCCGATGGACCAGTACATCGGCGGCATCGAGCATGCGGTGTTGCATCTGCTGTATGCGCGCTTCTGGACCAAGGTCATGCGCGACATCCATGGCGACTTCCCCGGCAATGCAAACCGGGGCCTGGTCAAGTTCGGCGAGCCGTTCACCCGTCTGCTGTGCCAGGGCATGGTGCTGAACCATATTTACCAGCGCAAGAACGCGCGCGGCGGCATCGAATACTTCTGGCCCGACGAGGTCGAGAACACCTTCGATGACACCGGCCGGATCAACGGTGCCCGACTCAAATCCGACGGTAGCGCGATCGACTATGCCGGTGTCGGCACGATGTCCAAGAGCAAGAACAACGGCGTCGATCCGCAACAGCTGATCGACAGCTATGGCGCGGACACGGCGCGCCTGTTCGTGATGTTCGCCAGCCCCCCGGAGCAAACGCTCGAATGGTCCAGCGCGGGCGTCGAAGGTGCCCATCGGTTCCTGCGCCGGCTATGGCAATACGGAGCCGCCCAGGCCGAAGCGCTCGCATCGCACAGCGAGCCGCTGGCGCTGAATACGCTGAGTGCGGAGCACAAGTCGCTGCGCCGCGAGATCCACTCGGTGCTCAAACAGGCCAACTATGACTACCAGCGGCTGCAGTACAACACCGTGGTGTCGGCCGGCATGAAGATGCTCAACGCGCTCGAATCCGCGAAGCTGCCGCAGTCCGCACAAAGCGCGGCAACGGTGCGCGAATGTTTGTCGATCCTGCTGCGCGCGCTCAACCCGGTTGTTCCGCACATCACGCATTCGATGTGGCGCGAGCTGGGTTTCGATGCACTGCATGGAGATCTTCTTGATGCGCCATGGCCCGAGGTCGACGAAGCCGCGCTGATGCAGGACGAAATCGAACTGGTGCTGCAGATCAACGGCAAGGTCCGAGGTTCGGTGAAGGTTGCCGCAGGCGCCAGCTCAGCCGAAATCGAAGCGGCCGCGCTAGCTACCGAAGCATTCACGCGCCACGCCGAAGAGCGCAAAGCGAAAAAAGTGATCGTCGTGCCAGGCCGTCTGGTCAACGTGGTCGTCTGATGCGATCCGGCAGCCTGCGGCCAGCACGACGCCGACTGATCGGCGTGGCGGTTGCGCTGCCGCTTGCCTCGCTACTGACGGCATGTGGCTTCCGGCTCAGGCAGGCGCCTGATTTTGCCTTTAAGTCGCTGTACATCGGTGCGCCCTCTCGTTCGAGGGTAGCCGCCGAGTTCAAGCGCCAGTTGCGTGCCAGCCCGGGCTTGACCCTGACCGACGACGCTCAGACGGCGCAGAGCCGGCTTGAGATTTCCCGCGAACTGCGCGAAAAGGAAATCACCAGTTTCTCGACTGCGGGTCGTCCTCGCGAATACCAGCTGCGCCTGCGCATCACATACCGCTTGGTCGACTCCAAGGGTCGCGAACTGATCCCGGTCAACGAGATGCTGCAGCGACGCGAAGTCACCACCAGCGACGCCGAACTGGTCGCCAAGGAACAGGAAGACCAGATCATGTACCGCGAGATGGAGTCCGACATCGTCCAGCAACTGATCTTCCGGATTGCGGCTGTGCGCCTGTAAGGCACGCAGACCGGCAAGACATCACGATGCAGATACGCCCCGACGGCCTGGACGCAGCCCTGCGCAAGGGTGCCGCGCCGCTGACCTGGGTGCATGGCGATGAGGCCCTGCTGCGCATCGAGGCAGCCGACCAGGTGCGCGCCGCACTGCGCACAGCGGGCTTTGACGAGCGTGAGGTGTTCAGCGTCGAGCGTGGCTTCAAGCTGGACGCGTTGTTGGCCCAGACGCAGGCAATGTCCTTGTTTGCATCGAACCGCATCATCGAGCTGCGCTTGACCGCCAAACCAACGAAGGAGCTCGGCAGCGCGCTGGCTGCGGCGGTCGCCATGCTCGATGAGTCGACCCGAATGCTGGTGTCTGGCCCGCGACTCGACAAAGCAGCAACCGAATCGGCCTGGTTCCGGGAGCTGGACCGTCATGCGTGGATCGTGCCGGTCTACCCGGTAGAACGGGCCCGACTGCCTCAGTGGATCGCGCAGCGCCTGTCGCGCCAGGGCCAGCGTGCCGACAACGCCACGCTCGAATTTCTGGCCGAGCGAGTCGAAGGCAACCTGCTGGCCGCGCATCAGGAAATCCGCAAGCTCGGCTTGCTGTTCGGACAAGGCAATCTGCCCGATGACCAGGTGCGCGACGCGGTGCTCAATGTCGCCCGCTACGACGCCTTCGGCCTGGCCGAGGCGATGCTGGCCGGTGACGCGGCGCGCGCGCTGCGCAGCCTCGACGGTTTACGTGCCGAGGGTGAAGCCGAACCGCTGGTCTTGTGGGCGCTGGCCGATGCGATCCGCAACCTTGCACGCTTGGCCGAAGGCCGGGATGCGGGCCGCGCTCCAGCGTCGATGATGCGAGAGTTGCGCATCTTCGGTCCGCGCGAAGCACTTTACCTGCGAGCACTGCAGCGGCTTGACCGCAGGCGCCTGGACGATGCACTGCAGGCTGCGGCCGGGATCGATAAAATCATCAAAGGAATCACCCGCGGGGATGCCTGGACTGCAATGTCGTCACTTGCGACCTCATTGGCGGGCGCCCCGTCCCTAGGAAACTGAAGTGGACAATCAGCCGATCGACATCGCAGCCTACGTCGCACAGGTCGGGCACCGGGCCCGGGCGGCGAGCCGCGAGATGGCGCGTGCCGCAACCGCAGCCAAGGATGCCGCACTCAAGGCAACCGCCGCGGCGATCCGTCGCGAGGCCCGCACGCTGCAGCAGGCCAATGAACATGATCTGCAGGCCGCCCGCGCGGCAGGCGAGGACCCGGCGTTCGTCGACAGACTGGCGCTGACCGACAAGGTCATCGAGTCGATGGCTGCCGGCCTAGAGCAGATCGCCACGCTGGCCGATCCGATCGGAGAGATCACCGACCTGCGCTACCGCCCCACCGGAATCCAGGTCGGACGGATGCGCGTTCCGCTTGGTGTGATCGGGATCATCTACGAGTCGCGCCCGAACGTGACGATCGATGCCGCCGGCCTATGTATCAAGTCGGGCAATGCAACGATCCTGCGCGGCGGCTCGGAGGCCATTCACAGCAACCAGGCGCTGGCAGCGCTGGTCCGCGAAGGCCTGGCCAGTGCCGGCTTGCCGCAGGACGCGGTGCAGGTCATCGAAACCACCGATCGTGCCGCGGTCGGCGAACTGATCGCCAGTCCACAGTATGTCGATGTGATCGTGCCGCGCGGCGGCAAGTCGCTGATCGAGCGTATTTCGCGCGATGCCAAGGTCCCGACCATCAAGCATCTGGACGGCATCTGTCATGTCTATATCGACGATTCTGCAGACCTGCAAAAAGCGGTGCGCATCGCCGACAACGCCAAGACGCAGCGCTACTCGCCGTGCAACACCATGGAAACACTGCTGGTTGCCGAGTCGATCGCCGCCAAGGTGCTGCCCGAGCTTTGCCGCATCTATGCCGACAAGGGTGTCGAACTGCGGGTCGATGCAAGCACCGCGAGCATTCTTGCCGCCCATCAGCTTTCCAGCGTACCAGCCACCGAACAAGACTGGCATACCGAGTACCTCGCTCCGATCCTGTCGATCCGCGTGGTCGCCGGTATCGACGAAGCCATCGAACACATCGGCACCTACGGCTCGAGCCATACCGATGCGATCGTGACCGAAGATTATTCGAAGGCCATGCGCTTCCTGCGCGAGGTCGATTCTTCGTCGGTGATGGTCAACGCCTCGACACGCTTTGCCGACGGATTCGAATACGGATTGGGTGCCGAGATCGGTATTTCGACCGATAAGCTGCACGCCCGCGGGCCGGTCGGTCTCGAAGGCCTCACTTCGGTCAAGTATGTTGTGCTCGGCTCGGGCCAGATCAGGACCTGAGAGCACGCCTCAAAACCTCGACAAGACGGCACCCCACGCGATGACCAATGGTTTCCTCTGGATCAAAACCCTGCATCTGATGTTCGTGATCAGCTGGTTTGCAGGTCTGTTTTATCTGCCACGCATCTTTGTGAATCTCGCGATGGTGCCGGCCGACTCCACCGCCGAGCGCGATCGACTGCTGCTGATGGCGCGCAAGCTGTACCGGTTCATGATGCCGCTGATGGTGCTGTCGCTGGTGTTCGGCCTGTGGCTTTGGATCGGATACGGCGTCGGCAAGGGATCTGGCTGGATGCATGCGAAACTGGCGATCGTCATCATCCTGATCGGGTTTCAACATGGTTGCGGCCGGCTCATCAAGAAGCTCGCCGCGGGCTCGGACCGGCATTCGCATGTCTGGTTCCGGTGGTTCAACGAAGTACCGACGATTGCGCTGCTGCTAACGCTCGTGCTCGTCGTCATCAAACCGTTCTGACAATGACCAAGACCGTCGACTACTTCATGAGCCCAGGCTCGCCCTGGACCTTCCTCGGGCACGCCCGTCTGCGCGAGATGTGCGCATTACATAACGCCAGCATCCGAATCAAGCCGATTGATGTCGGAGCCAAGGTGTTCCCGGTGTCCGGCGGCTTGCCGTTGCCCAAGCGGGCGCCGCAGCGCCAGGCCTATCGACTCGTTGAACTCGAACGCTGGCGCAAACTGCGCGGCATTGCGCTGAATTTGCAGCCCAAGCATTTCCCGACGCCAGTCGATGAGGCCTGCCGCCTGATCATCGCAGCCGACCAGTTGCATGGCCAGGACGGTGCGATGCGACTCGCCGAGAACCTGATGCAGGCGCTGTGGGTGCAAGAGCGCAACATTGGCGATACGCCGACGCTGCGCGCGATCGTGCATGAGTCCGGGCTGGAGGTCGACGCCTTGTATCACCAGATTCCGCAGACCCACCAGCCATTCGATGCCTACACGCAGGAAGCGATCGAGCGCAATGTGTTCGGCGTGCCCTGGTATCAGTTCCAGGACGAGCCCTTCTGGGGCCAGGACCGGCTCGACTTTCTCGAGCGCGCGCTCGCCGCATCTTGACCCGCCACAGTTCGACGCCGCCCACCGCCGAGGCGAAGCTGGAGAGTTTCTTTGCGCCCTGCCCCCGCGGGCTCGAGGCCGCACTGGCCGCGGAGTTGCGCCAGATCGACGCGCAGCAGATTCGCGAGAGTTCAGGCGGCGTCGGGTTTTGCGGAACCCGGCAAATCGCCTGGCTGGCGAATCTGCGATCGCGAATCGCCAGCCGCATCTTGCTGCAGGTCGCCCAGGGACGCTATCGCGACGACGACGATCTGTACAGGCTCGCGAACCGGGTCGAATGGGAGCATTGGTTTTCGAACGCGCAAACGCTGCGGATCGATGTCAGCGCGATCCGTTCGCCACTGCGCAGCCTGAACTTCGCCACGCTGCGTTTCAAGGATGGTCTGGTCGACCGCTTTCGCGCCCGGACCGGTGAACGCCCGTCGATCGATACCGAGAACCCCGATGTGCGTGTGTTCGGCTTTCTGCAGGAACGCGCGGCCGTGCTGTATCTCGATCTGTCCGGCGAACCGCTGTTCAAGCGGGGCTGGCGCTCCGAGCGTGAGGACAAGGGCGAAGCGCCGTTGAAGGAGAATCTTGCAGCCGGCCTGCTGGCGCTCGCGGGCTGGCAGCCTGCGATGCCACTTTACGACCCGTTCTGCGGCTCCGGAACCATCGTCATCGAAGCAGCCCAGCAGGCCCTGGGCATCCCGCCCGGCGCGGGACGCGGGTTTGCCTTCGAGCGGCTGGCGGATTTTGACGCCGATGCCTGGCGTTCATTGCGTGACAAAACACTAGGTCAGATGCGCGAAGCCGGCATCCAGGCCTCCGAGCTTCGGATCGCAGCCAGCGATACCGATCCGCAGGCAGTCGAACAGACCCGGCGCAATGCGGTGCGCGCCGGTATCGCGCAAGATGCTGTGCAGGTCTCGATTCGGGATGCCGCGCGAGCCCAACCGCCGTTCGATGAGCCCGGCCTGATCGTGACGAACCCGCCTTATGGTGAACGCATCTCGCTGGACGGCAAGGGATCGGATTGGGAAGACATCGGCCAAGCGCTGCGCCAGCAGTTCGGTGGTTGGCAGGCCTGGATGCTGACCAGCGATCCGCAACTGCCACGCCGGATCGGGATGCGCGAGAGGCGGCGCGCGCCGTTGTTCAATGGTCCGATCGAGTGCCGCTTGTTCGGGTTCGAGATTTTCGCGCCCGGCGACCTCAGACCACGTCGAGGTGTTCAATCCCCCGATTGAGATCGCGATCGGCGTGCTTGCTGTTCAGCTTGATGTTCAGACGCAGGTCGTTGATCGAGTCGGCATTACGTAGCGCGTCCTCATAGCTGATCTTTTGCGCTTCGTACAGATCGAACAGCGACTGATCGAAGGTCTGCATGCCGATCTCACGGCTCTTCTTCATGATCTCCTTGATCGTGCCGACCTCTCCCTTGAAGATCAGATCGGCGATCAGCGGCGAGTTCAGCAGGATCTCCACCGCTGGCACCCGCCCCTTGCCCCCGATCGCCGGAATCAGTCGCTGCGAGATGATCCCGCGCAGGTTCAGCGAAAGATCCATCAGCAGTTGCGCGCGCCGATCCTCGGGAAAGAAATTGATGATCCGGTCCAGTGCCTGATTCGAGCTGTTCGCATGCAGCGTAGCAACGCACAGATGCCCGGTCTCGGCAAATGCAACCGCATGCTCCATCGTCTCGCGATCGCGGATCTCGCCGATCATGATCACATCGGGTGCCTGCCGCAGGGTGTTCTTGAGCGCCACCCCCCAGCTTTCAGTGTCGACGCCAACCTCACGATGCGTGACGATGCTGCTCTTGTGCGGATGAACAAACTCGACAGGATCTTCAATCGTGACGATGTGCCCGGCGCTGTTCTCGTTGCGATAGCCGATCATCGCGGCTAGCGTGTTTGACTTGCCAGAGCCGGTGGCGCCGACGACGATGATCAGGCCGCGCTTGGTCATCGCAAGCTCATTGAGCAGCTTGGGCAAACCGAGTTGTTCCACTCTGGGGATTTCGGACTTGATCGTGCGCATCACGATGCCGACCCGCCCCTGCTGCACGAATGCATTGACGCGAAACCTGCCGATGCCGGTCGGGCTGATCGCGAAATTTGCCTCCTTGTGCGCCTCGAATTCGGCGGCCTGTCGATCGTTCATCAGCGCACGCGCCAACTCGACGGTGTGCTGAGAAGACAGTGGCACTGCGGAGACCGGTGCAATTTTTCCGTCGATCTTGAATGCCGGCGGAAAGTCCGCGGTCAGGAACAGATCGGAACCATTGCGGGCCATCATCAGCTTGAGCAGGTCATGCAAGAATTTCGATGCCTGTTCACGTTCCATCTGGTACCTCGATCACTGAGGGTAAGACAAAGATCAGTGTAAACCGGCTGCGCCGCATTGCGACCTTTACCTGGATATCGCCCAGATCAGCCTGGGAAATTGTCTTTCACCTGGGCGGCAGAGCGGGCTTCGGACATCGAGATTGCATTGCGCTTGACCAGCTCGGTCAGGCACTGGTCTAGCGTCTGCATGCCAACCGCGGCGCCGGTCTGAATCGCCGAATTCATCTGCGCGACCTTGGCTTCGCGGATCAGGTTGCGAATCGCCGGTGTGCCGATCATGATCTCGTGAGCCGCCACCCTGCCGGAGCCATCCTTGGTCTTCAACAGAGTCTGCGAGATCACCGCGCGCAGCGACTCGGACAGCATTGCCCGCACCATCTCCTTTTCGGCCGCAGGAAAAACATCGACGATCCGGTCAATCGTCTTGGCAGCCGAGGAAGTGTGCAAGGTGCCGAACACCAGGTGACCGGTCTCGGCTGCCGTTAGCGCGAGCCGGATGGTCTCGAGATCGCGCAACTCACCGACCAGAATCACGTCCGGATCCTCGCGTAGTGCCGATCGCAGAGCATTGTTGAACGACAGCGTCTGAGGACCGACCTCCCGTTGGTTGATCAGGCAGCGCTTGGACTCGTGCACGAATTCGATCGGATCTTCGACGGTCAGAATATGTCCGTAGTGATTCTCGTTGATGTGATTGACCATCCCGGCGAGCGTCGTCGACTTGCCCGAGCCGGTCGGACCGGTCACCAGCACCAGTCCGCGAGGCTGTTCGGAAATCTGCGCGAAGATCTTGGGTGCATTCAACTCCTCCAGCGTCAGAATCTTGGACGGAATCGTTCGCATCACTGCGCCGGCACCGCGCTGCTGTAAGAACGCATTGACCCGGAATCGCGCCAGGCCGGGAATCGCAAACGAGAAGTCGCACTCGAGGTTCTCCTCGTACTCCTTGCGCTGTGCGTCGTTCATGATGTCGTAGATCATGCCGTGCACTTCGCCATGCTCCATCGGCGGCAGATTGATCCGTCGCACATCGCCATGCACCCGGATCATCGGCGGCAAGCCGGCCGACAGATGCAAATCTGACGCCTTGTTCTTGACGGCAAATGCGAGAAGTTCTGCGATATCCATGCTGCCCCCTGCTTCAAACGGCCTCGCCGGTTGCTGCGCGAATCCGACCATGAATGTCCGCAGGCGTCGCGACTTTGGCCATCACAGCTTTGGCCCACAAGTCAGCTCGCGCGCGGCTCAGCACTCTATTGTGCAATAGGCGCATCTGCGAGCAGTAGCTTGCAAGCTTTCTCCGAAGGCGCCCGACCGAAAGTAGAATCAGGCGATGAACGGTGAATCCACGTTGCCCCAGCGCTACGCCGCGCTGCTAGCCCGTATCGAATCGGCCTGCCTGGTCAGTGATCGCGCCGTCGGTTCCGTGCGCCTGCTCGCGGTCAGTAAGACCTTCGATGCCAGTGCTGTTTTGTCGGTCGCCAGGCTCGGCCAGACGGCCTTTGGCGAAAGCTATCTGCAAGAAGCGCTTGTGAAGATCGACGCGTGCCTCGCCTCGGGCGCTGACCTTGCGTTCGAATGGCATTTCATCGGGCCGATCCAGTCAAACAAGACTCGCCCGATTGCTGAGCGCTTCGACTGGGTGCAATCGGTCGATCGTGAAAAGATCGCCCGGCGCCTGGCCGAACAGCGCCCGCCCGATCTCGCGCCCCTGCAGGTATGCCTGCAAGTGAATGTCAGCGGTGAGGCCAGCAAGAGTGGCTGCACGCCCGAGGAGGCACTGGCGCTGGCACGGGTGATCGCGACGCTGCCTGCGCTTCGATTGCGAGGGGTAATGGCGATTCCGGCCCCAGACGACGACCCCGCTCGCCAACGCGAGCAGTTTTCCCGGGTACGCTCGATCTACACCGATTTACAGGCAGCCGGTTTCGATCTGGATACGCTGTCGATCGGCATGTCCGACGATCTGGAATCGGCAATCGCCGAGGGTTCGACGATGCTCAGGGTCGGATCGGCGTTGTTCGGGCGCAGGCCGCCCAACCCTGTCGCCCAATAAACCCATTGCGTCACACCAAGCCAAGACAGGCCCTCAAACGTACCACCCGGGAGAATGAACTTGATCCAATTGCATCATTGCGTGAGCGCCCGCTCGTTTCGCCCTCTCTGGACGCTCGAGGAACTCGGACTCGAATATGAGTTGCTGATGCTGCCGTTTCCGCCCCGGGTCCATGCCCGCCAGTTCATGGAACTGAACCCGGCCGGCACCATTCCCGCCATGCGAGACGGACAGACCTGGATGACCGAGTCGGTCGCCATCTGCCAGTACCTGGCGGCGCGCCATGCCGATGCGGGACTGGCGGTCGATGTGGATGAGCCGGACTTTGGCGCCTACCTGAACTGGTCAGCCTATGGCGAGGCGACGCTGACGTTTCCTCAGACGATCGTCTTGCGCTACTCGCGCTTCGAGCCGGAGCCGCGCAAACTGCCACAGGCCGTGGAGGATTACTCGCGCTGGTTCCTGGCGCGCCTGAAACCGCTCGAAGCAGCGCTGCAAGAGCGCAGTTTTCTCGCGGCCGACCGATTCACGGTCGCCGACGTCTCGGTCGGCTATGCGCTGATGCTGGCCGGATTTCTCGGGCTGGATGCGCAGTTTCCACCGCGTGTGCGTGCGTACTGGGAGCAGTTGCAGAATCGCGACGGCTTCAGACGTGCGCTGCAGTCCCAGGACGAGGCCGCAGCTGCGCAAGGCGTTCCGTTGACACCGGCGCCGCTGGTCTGAGCGGCACACCGTGTGCCGAGCACAACCCGTGAGACGGGTCAGAAGAAAAGAATCGCTGCCGTGGTGACGGAACAGGCCGATTGCCGGACCTGCCCGTGGGCTGGATCGAGCCTGAAAAGGCTCAGGCCATGCCCTTCAGCGCAGCGGCAAGGCGGCTCTTGTAGCGCGCGGCAGCATTCTTGTGAATGATGCGCTTGTCGGCGATGCTGTCGATCACACTGGTGGACGCCGAGAACGTCTGGGTCGCAGCGGCCTTGTCGCCAGCGGCGATGGCCTTACGAACCGACTTGATGGCGGTGCGCAGTTTCGAGCGCAGGCTCGAATTGTGGGCGTTGCGCTTGACGGCCTGGCGGGCGCGTTTACGGGAAGATGCGATGTTGGCCATGCGAAAATCCTGGGGTGGCGCGTGCGATCGTCTTTGTTCGCCAGGCGCCCGAGAGCATTCTCAAGCGTAGCTTGCTGGGACAAATCAAATACGCACGCAACAAAAAATTCCGGAAAGCCTTGAATAATATCCGTTTTTCCCCGTGTTTGGCAAGCCGGCCGGCCACCCATCAGGCTAGACCAGCCGACAGGCATTGCCAATGAGCCTGCTGCGTTCCGCGGCGCTGATCAGCGCCCTGACCCTATTGTCGCGCGCCACCGGGCTGATCCGTGAGTACCTGACAGCCTCGCTTTTCGGGGTTTCGGCACTTACCGACGCCTTTTTTGTCGCCTTCCGGATACCCAATCTGCTCCGACGCATGTTCGCCGAAGGTGCTTTCTCGCAGGCCTTCGTGCCCATGCTTGCGCAATCGCGTGCCCTGCACGGCGAGCAGCAGACCCGGGAAATGATCGATCTGGTCGCCACCGCCCTGTTCTGGGTGCTGCTGGCGGTGTCGACGCTCGGCGTCATCGCTGCGCCTGCCCTGGTCTGGTCCATGGCATCCGGGCTGACCCGCGAGCCGGCCGCATTCGACGCAGCCATCGTGATGACCCGTTGGATGTTCCCGTACATCCTGTTCATCTCAATGGTTGCCCTGGCTGCGGGCATTCTGAACACCTGGAGGCGATTCGCGATTCCGGCCTTCTCACCGGTGCTGCTGAACCTGTGCTTCATCGCTGCAGCGCTGCTGTTATCCAGGCATTTCGATCCGCCGGTCTATGCGTTGGCTGCGGGCGTGGTCATCGGCGGCATCGCCCAACTGGCCATCCAGGTACCGGCATTGGTCAGAATCGGCATGCTGCCCCGAATCGGCACCGGCCTGGTGCGTGCGTTCCGGGACCCGCGCACAAAGCGGCTGCTGCAGTTGATGGCGCCGGCGATGCTTGCGGTCTCGGTCGCGCAACTGAGCCTGGTGATCAATACCCACATCGCCTCCAGACTGCCGTCAGGCAGCGTCTCCTGGATCACCTTCGCCGATCGCCTGATGGAGTTTCCAACGGCTCTGCTTGGCGTTGCGCTCGGCACGGTGCTGCTGCCAAGCCTGTCGCGCGCAGCGGCGCGCGCTGACAGCCAGGAATACAGCGAACTGCTTGACTGGGGCTTGCGTCTGGTCGTGCTGCTGGCACTGCCATGCATGGTGGGCCTGGCGTTGATGGCCGAACCCCTGACCGCATTGCTGTTTCATTACGGACGCTTCGGGGCGCACGATGTCGCGATGACCCAGGCCGCGGTGATCGGATACTCGCTGGGCATTGTGGGCCTGGTGAGCATCAAGGTTCTTGCGCCGGGTTTTTATGCCCACCAAAACATCCGCACGCCGGTGCGCATCGCAATCGGCGTGCTGGTCGCCACCCAGGTGATGAATCTTGCATTCGTGCCGCTGTTCGGACACGCCGGACTGGCGCTCTCCATCTCGGTCGGTGCGCTGCTCAACGCCGCGCTGCTGCTGTTCGGGCTCAAACGCGCACAGCTGTATCGTCCGCAACCCGGATGGGCGGTCTTCGTGGCCAGGATCCTGCTGGCCTGCGCGGCGATGCTGCTGCTGCTGCTGGCTATGGTCGACCGTTTTGACTGGATCGCCATGCGCGAACAACCTTTCCAGCGCATCGCGATCATCGGCGGGATGGTGCT
>JALRBB010000107.1 GCA_023257915.1 Quisquiliibacterium sp.
TCAGCGGCACTGGACTGTGCCGGCAGCACAGTGATCTCGCATCCTCGATCGGCCAGCAGTCGCAGAATGTTGCGCTTGACCCCAAAGTCGAAGGCGACGACCCGGAACCGGGACTCGGACTGCAGCCCGTAGCCTTCTCCGAGCTTCCAGGTGGTCTCGCGCCACTCGTAGGGTTTGGCGGTGCTGACCACCTTGGCGAGGTCCATGCCGGCCAGCCCGGGAAAACCCTGCGCAGCCTTGATCGCAGCCTGCTCGTCGATGATCTCGCCCGGCTGCGACGCGGCCACCAGGCAACCGGCCTGTGCACCCTTCTCGCGCAGCACACGGGTCAGCCGGCGGGTGTCGATCCCGGCGATGCCCGGGATGCCCTCGCGACGCAGGTAATCGGACAGGGTTTCGGTGCTGCGCCAATTGGACGCCTGCAACGGCAGGTCGCGGATCACCAGCCCGGCCGCATGGATCTTCGAGGCTTCGACGTCTTCCGCGTTGATGCCGTAGTTGCCGATGTGGGGATAGGTCAGCGTGACGATCTGCCGGCTATAGCTGGGATCGGTGAGGATTTCCTGGTAGCCGGTGATCGCGGTGTTGAACACCACCTCACCGTCTGCGCGGGTCGGCGCACCGATCGAATGGCCGCGAAAGATCGTCCCGTCGGCCAGCGCTAGCACTGCGGGGGGCAATTGGGGCAGCAAGGAACACTCCTGTGACGAGGTCGCCCGGTCTGGCCCGGGTGCGACCGGCCTCACGACCAGGACGCAGAGGCGTCAGTCGGTGGCAGTCAGGGGGTGTCGGGCGCCAGGCAGGCCGGAAGCGATGGATTTTTTCAATTTTACCACGCAAGCCGGCGCGCGAACCGATCAGACCTTCTCGGTTTCCCCGGTTCTGGGCTGCCACTTCATCAGTCGCTTCTCGACCACTCCGACAAGCCCGTCCAGCGCCAGCGCAAAGGCGGTCAGGACGACGATGCCGGCAAACACCGTATTGATGTCGAACAGGCCCTCGGCCTGCAGGATCAGGTAGCCGACGCCGCGAGCCGACCCGAGGTACTCGCCGACCACCGCGCCGACAAAGGCCAGCCCGACCGATGTATGCAGGCTGGAAAACACCCAACTGGTGGCGCTCGGCAGATAGACATGGCGCAGCAGCTGGCGCTGCGAGGCGCCCAGCATCCGGGCACTGGCCAGCACGTTGGGGCTGACCTCGCGCACTCCCTGGTACACATTGAAGAACACGATGAAAAACACCAGCGTGACGCCAAGCGCCACCTTGGACCACACACCAAGACCGAACCAGACCGAAAAGATCGGCGCCAGGATCACCCGCGGCATCGAGTTCAGACCCTTGATGTAGGGATCGAGAATCGCCGAGGCGGTCGGCGCGAGCGCAAGCCACAGCCCGACCGCAAGACCAAACCCGGTGCCGACGGCAAAGGCCATCAGGGTCTCGAACAGCGTGACCCCGAGGTGGATGAAAATCTCGCCGGTGGCGAACCAGTCGAAGATCCGTACTGCCACCTTGTGCGGTTCACCAAAGAAAAAGGCCGCCTGATTCTCATCGGAGAAGTAAAACGGCGGCAGCAGCGTCGGACTGGTCAGCACATACCAGGCGAGGAGGACCGCGGCCAGCACCAGAAACTGGTACATCCGCAGTTGCAGACCGGATCGGGGCGTAGCCATCGGATTTTTTGCGGGTCGGGATCGACGGTTGGATGGAGAACTGGAAGGCGTGATCAGGATTGGCGATGTGGCGCTCAGGCGTGCAGCTTTTGCTGCGCATAACCCTTGAGCACTTCGTCACGCAGCACCGACCAGATCTGATTGTGCAGATCGAGGAACTCGGACTTGCTGCGGACCTCGGCAACGTCCCGGGGCCGAGGCAGGTCGACCGAAAACTCGCCGATCGGATGCGAGGCAGGTCCGGCAGACAGCACCACGACCCGGTCACTCATCGCGATCGCCTCGTCGAGATCATGCGTAATGAACAGGACCGCCTTGCGCCGGGCCGCCCACAGCTCGAGCACCTCGTTTTCCATCAGCTGGCGGGTCTGGACATCGAGCGCTGAAAAGGGCTCGTCCATCAGGATGATGTCCGGGTCCAGGATCAGCGTCTGCGCCAGCGCGACCCGCTTGCGCATGCCGCCCGACAACTGGTGCGGATAGCGATCGCCAAAGCCGCCGAGCCCGACCCGCTTGAGCCAGTCCTCGCCCTGGCGACGAGCCTGCGCCGGTGATTCACCCCGAAATTGCAGTCCGGCGATCACGTTGTCCAGGGCGCTGCGCCAGGGCATCAACGATTCCGACTGAAACATGTAACCGGCTCGCGAATTGATTCCGCGCAACGGCTCGCCGAATACCTTCACCGTCCCGGAAGACGGCTCGAGCAATCCGGCCCCGACATTGAGCAGCGTCGACTTTCCGCAACCAGTCGGCCCGACCACCGAGACGAACTCTCCCGGTGCGACGTCGAGCGAGACATCGCGCACCGCGGTGTAGCGCTGAGACACGTCATCGCGCGACACGAAGGTGCAGGTGACCGAATCGAGCGACAGTGCCGGCGCGATCTCGTCAGAGCTCATCAGGGTTCCTCGCAGATCCTGGGACCGTGTTGCGCACGCCTCACTTCAGGCGTGCCAGTGCCTTCTTGACGAACTCGTTGGTGTAGGTGCGCGACAACTCGATTTCGTCCGCCTTGATCTTGGGATTGAACGAGGCCAACGCACGCAGCGAGTTGCTGGCGCCGGCATCCGGAATCATGCCGTCCGGAGAGATCGCATCACGGATGTTGTTGTAGGCATCCAGGTAAAGCGCACGATCGCCGAGCAGGTAGGCTTCGGGCACGGTCTTGATGATGTCGGACGGACCCGCCTGCTGCAGCCAGCGCACCGCCTTGACCATCGCATTGGTCAGTGCCTGCGCGGTATTCGGATTCTTCTTGACGAAGGCCTCGGGGGCATACAAACAGCCGGCCGGCATCGGACCGCCAAACAGATCCTCCGTTCCCTTCAGGGTCCGGGTATCGGCGACGATCTTCACGTCACCCTTTTGCTGCAGCATCGTGATGACCGGGTCAATGTTGGCGATCGCATCGATCTGGCCCGAGCGCATCGCCGCGATCGCGGCATTGCCGGTCCCAACACCGATGAAGGACACGTCCGAGGGCTTCAGCCCTGCCTTGGACAGCACGAAGTTCGCAACCATGTTGGTCGAGGACCCCGGAGCGGTAACCCCGATCTTCATGCCCTTCATGTCGGCAATGGTTTTGTACGAGGTCGCCTTCGTCGAGACCGCAACCGCGATCTGCGGAGCTCGCCCCTGCAGCACAAAGGCGGTGAAGTATTGCTTGCGCGACTGCAGGTTGATCGTGTGCTCGTAGGCACCCGAGACCACGTCGGCTGATCCGCCGACCACCGCACGCAGCGCGGCCGAACCGCCTGCAAAGTCGACGATCTCGAGGTCCAGGCCCTCTGCCTTGAAGTAGCCAAGCTGCTCGGCGATCGTCAGCGGCAGGTAGTACAACGCCCCCTTGCCACCGACTGCAATCGTGACCTTGCTGCGCTCGAGCGACTGGGCCCGGGCGATTGCCGGAACGGCAAGACCAACCGAAGCCGCCCCAATCGAAAGCATGAAATTGCGACGCTGTGTCATTCGTGGCCCCTCATGGAATATTGATCGATGGACATGCGGGCAGAGGCCCGCTGAGCGACCGGCAGAGTAACCGATTCACCCCAGGCGAAGCGATTGCCTGACAGCCAACCAGGGTAAATCCGTCCACCCAGCGGATGCCCGGCCCGCCGACCCTGATGATTTACTCGTCGACCGCCCGCCGATCGCGCAGCGCATGCGCGATGGTGCCCGGATCGACATACTCGAGCTCGCTGCCTACCGGAACCCCGCGCGCCAGTCGCGTGACTTTCAGCCCCCGGGCCCGCAGCACTTCGCCGATGTAGTGCGCGGTCGCTTCGCCTTCCTGCGTGAAATTGGTCGCAAGGATCACCTCACGCACCAGACCATCGCAGGCGCGCGCAACCAGCCGGTCCAGATTGATCTCACGCGGCCCGATTCCGTCGAGCGGAGACAATCTGCCCATCAGCACGAAGTACAGGCCACCAAAGGACAGGGTCTGCTCGACCATCAGCTGATCTGCCGGGGTCTCGACCACGCATAGCAGCGTTGCATCGCGCCGGCTCGAGGTACAGGTCTCGCAGACCTCGAGTTCGGTGAAGGTGTTGCAACTCGCGCAATGGCGAATCCGCTCACCCGCCTCATGCAAGGCCCGGGCGATCAGCGCCGCGCCCTCGCGGTCATGCTGCAGCAGGTGATACGCGAAACGCTGGGCAGATTTCGGCCCGACGCCCGGCAAACGCTTGAGCGCGGCGGTCAGAAGCTCGAGCGCGGCCGGTGCCTTCAACTCAGCAACCTGCGTCAGAACGGCATCTTGAAGCCGGGGGGCAGCGGCAGACCTGCGGTCACGCTACCCATCTTGTCCTGCGCGGTCTGTTCGGCCTTGCGCAGCGCGTCGTTTAACGCGGCAACGATCAGATCCTCGAGCATGTCGCGGTCATCAGCAAGAAGACTCGGATCAATGCTGATGCGCCGAATCTCATTGCGGCAGGTGGCCACGACCTTGACCAGCCCGGCCCCGGACTGGCCTTCGACCTCGACCTGCGCGAGCTGCTCCTGCATCTTGCGCATGTTGTCCTGCATCTGCTGTGCCTGCTTCATCAGCCCGGCAAGCTGTCCTTTCATCATCACGCACTCCCTGGTGTCTTGAACCGGTCGTAACCGGTCATGGATCGATCGGTTTCACTGAATCCGGCACGATGCGCCCGCCGAAATCGGTCAGCAAGGTCTGCACAAACGGATCGGCCTCCAGTGCCGCTCGGGCTTCGTCGAGTCGCTCGGCACGTTGCTGGTTCGCCACTGCAATTGCGGTCTGACCATCGATGCTCCCGACCTCGACCGACAGACGCACCGGAGCGCCAAAGTAGGAGGCCAGCGCATCACGCACCTTGGTGACGGTCCCGGCTTCGGCCAGCGGACGGATCGGCACCCGAACCTTGAACGACAACCCGTCATGCTCAAGCAGCTGACTTTGTTGCATCAACTGTGCAGCGAGGCCGACAAGACCGAGAGCATCGGCCAGTCTGGTCCAGTTTCCGTCGAATTGTCGCGTCGCGGATCGACTGGGACTCGCAGCGCCCGCATCGACGCTCTGCGCAGGTCTGTCCGGTGTGCGCGCCGCCCGTGCTGCCGCCAGCGCTGCAGCGGCTGGAGACGGCTCCGACGCGGGATGGGTCGACGTCGGCCGGCTTGTCCCGGTCATCGGCGCTGCACCTTGGCTCGCACCAGGCGTTGCAGCGGGGCCGGGCCGTGACTGCAGCGGTGACTCGTGACGGCCGGCTGAACCTGCCCGGCTAGGCGGGCTCTGCGCGCCCGCGGCAGGCGCCCCCCCCGCACCGAAGCTCGGACTGAACGCCAGCATGCGCAG
>JALRBB010000116.1 GCA_023257915.1 Quisquiliibacterium sp.
GTGCGCATGCTGCTCCACGTCCTGCCCGTCGTTTTGGTGGAATCCTGACAAGTTCGTTGGTCCGGCTGGCCTGCTGCAGGCCTATCGTTTCATTGCCGACAGCCGAGACCAGGCAACCAGCGAGCGTTTGGACAATCTCGAGGATCCGTATCGTCTGTTCCGTTGCCACACGATCATGAACTGCGTCGACGTCTGTCCGAAGGGGCTGAATCCGACCCGTGCGATTGGCAAAATCAAGGAATTGATGGTTCGTCGGGCGGTCTGACGCCCCGGATGGCCACATGACCGAAGCATCACACCAGGCAGACCCCGCTCAGCGCAGGCGACTGCGCTGGCGGGCCCGACGCGGCCTGCTCGAGAATGACCTCGTTCTGACGAGATTTCTCGATCGCCACGAGGCTAGCTTGCGCGATGACGAGGTGGCGGGCTTGGATCGTCTGTTGAGCCTTCCAGACAACGAACTGCTCGACCTGCTTCTGGGACGCACCGAGCCTGAAGACGAACTTGCGGACGAGCCCTGCATGCGTGTGTTGCGTATGCTGCGCGAGGCGTAAAGCACACTATCTTTGCAGAGAATCAGACCTGAAGGGAACCAGACCATGACTTCTGAACACAAGGCAACCATCTCGTTCAGCGACGGAACAGCGCCGGTCGATTTCCCGATCTACAAGGGCAGTGTCGGCCCTGATGTTATCGATATTCGCAAGCTCTACGGTGCGACTGGCAAGTTCACGTTCGACCCGGGTTTCCTGTCGACCGCTGCCTGCGAATCCGAAATTACCTATATTGATGGCGACAAGGGTGAACTGCTGTATCGCGGTTACCCGATCGAGGAACTTGCAGTCCATTGCGACTACCTTGAAACCTGCTATCTGCTGCTGAATGGCGAACTGCCCACGCAGCCCGAGCGCGATGATTTCGAGATGCGTGTGATGCGCCATACGATGGTGCATGAGCAGATGACACGCTTTTTCACCGGCTTTCGTCGCGACGCGCATCCGATGGCGATTCTGGTCGGTTGCGTTGGTGCGCTGTCGGCTTTCTATCATGACTCGCTCGACATCCAGAACCCGGATCATCGGTTCGTGTCGGCGATCCGTCTGCTGGCCAAGATGCCGACGCTGGTTGCAATGGCGCACAAGTATTCAGTTGGTCAGCCGTTCATGTATCCGCGCAATAATCTGTCGTATACCGGCAATCTGATGCATATGATGTTTGGTGTGCCCTGCGAGGAGTATCAGGTCAATGACGTGCTGGTTCGCGCGCTTGACCGGATCCTGATCCTGCATGCCGATCATGAACAAAATGCATCCACCTCCACGGTGCGCCTGGCCGGTTCATCGGGTGCAAACCCGTTTGCCTGCATTGCGGCCGGTATTGCCACCTTGTGGGGTCCGGCGCACGGCGGTGCCAACGAGGCTTGCCTGGTCATGCTTAACGACATCAAGCAGCGTGGCGGTGTGGCCAAGATCGGCGACTTCATCAAAGAGGTCAAGGACAAGGACTCGGGCGTCAAGCTGATGGGATTCGGGCATCGGGTTTACAAGAACTACGATCCCCGCGCCAAGTTGATGCGCGAGACCTGCTATGAGGTGCTCGGTGCACTTGGACTGGAGAACGATCCCGATTTCGCACTGGCGATGAAGCTTGAGCAGATTGCGCTCGAGGATGATTATTTCGTCAAGCGCAAGCTGTACCCGAATGTCGATTTTTATTCCGGCATCGTGCAAAAGGCGCTCGGAATCCCTGTCGAGATGTTCACCTGCATCTTCGCACTGGCCCGAACCGTCGGCTGGATCGCCCAATGGGCTGAGATGATCTCGGATCCCGACCAGAAGATCGGTCGTCCGCGTCAGCTCTTCACCGGTCCGACGCGCCGGGTCGTCAAGCCGATGGCGCAGCGCTGATCGCGACGGTTGTGCGCCGCGGGTTGCAGCGCGCGACACGGAAGGCCGGCCATGGTGCCGGCCTTTTTGTTTGACTGTCCTAACGTAACGACCAAAAAAAGCCCCGCACGAGGGCGGGGCGGTCCATCACGATCAGGCGCGGCGCAGCGGCGCCACGTCTGCGCTCAACGCAGCGACTGATTGATGCGCTCAAGCATGGTGTTGCCCGGACACAATTGCGCCTCGTCGAGCGAATTCAGCGGCGAGTCGACCGTATTCAGGTGCCCATGCAGGTCATCGGCCACAGGGTCGACATACAGCAAGCCGGTTACGATCTCGCCGCGAGCCTGGTGCTCCTGGATGTAGTTCATCGCTGCGATCAGATTGGACGGATCGTACTCGGCGTGCAGCTTGCGAAGGCGCAGCATCGAACCATCGTGCTGTGCAATGTCGATCGTGCTTCCCGGCTCGTACTGCGCGCCGATCGGTTCGTGGCGTGGCATGAAGTCGATGCGATTGACCGCCTCGTTATGCTCGCGCACATACTCGTAGCTGCGGGTGCTCCCGGCGTGGTTGTTGAAGGCAACGCAGGGGCTGATCACATCGATGAACGCAGCGCCCGGGTGGGCGAGTGCGGCCTTGATCATCGGCACCAATTGATCCTTGTCACCGGAGAAGCTGCGCCCGACGAGCGTGGCTCCAAGCTGCAGGGCCAGCGACACCATGTCGATCGGGGAGTCGGTATTGACCGCGCCGCGTTTGGACTTGGAGCCCTGGTCGGCGGTGGCTGAAAACTGACCCTTGGTCAGACCATACACGCCGTTGTTCTCGACAATGTAGGTCATGTTGACGCCACGACGCATCGCGTGCGCGAACTGGCCAATGCCGATCGATGCGGAGTCGCCGTCACCGGAGACGCCCAGGTAGATCAGGTCGTGATTGGCAAGGTTTGCACCGGTCAGCACCGATGGCATCCGGCCGTGTACCGAATTGAAGCCGTGCGAATTTCCAAGAAAGTAATCCGGGGTCTTGGAAGAGCAGCCGATTCCCGAGAGTTTGGCGACGCGGTGCGGCTCGACGTCGAGTTCCCAGCACGCCTGGATAATCGCCGCCGAAATCGAGTCATGACCGCAGCCCGCGCACAATGTCGAGATCTTTCCCTCGTAATCGCGTCGGGTGTAGCCGATCGTGTTGCGCGGCAGCGTCGGATGGTGAAGCTTGGGTTTTGCAAGATAGGTCATGTCGCTTGCCTCATGCGGCCTTGCCGCGCTGGATCGATTCGACGTTCGCGCCGGTCACCCGGGCTGCGATCTCCTTGACGATGAAGCGCGCGGTGATCGGTGTGCCGTCGTAGTGCAGGACCGGCACCAGCTTGGCCGACTCTGCGCCGAGTTCGGCCATCAGCATGGTGCGCAACTGCGCGTCGCGGTTCTGTTCGACGACAAATACCGTGTCGTGCTCTTCGAGGAACTGCTCAACCTCCGGGCCGAACGGGAATGCCCGGATCCGAAGCGTATCGACATGCGCGGCCTGGGCATCGAGTACCTCGCTGGCTTCTGCCATCGCCGGTGACGTGGAGCCAAAGAAGATCGCGCCGATGCGGGTCTTGCCGGGAGCCTTGCGCTCGATCGCCTTGGGCACCAGCGCCTTGGCAGTTTCGAACTTGCGCAGCAGCCGCTCCATGTTGTCGACGTAGTCGGGGCCGGCCTCGGAATAGCGTGCGTAGCGGTCTTTGGTGGTTCCACGAGTAAAGAATGAACCGCGGGTCGGGTGGGTGCCCGGATAGGTACGATAGGCGACGCCGTCACCGTCGACATCCAGATAGCGACCAAAGTCGACGCCGGACTCGAGTTGCTCGGCACTCATGACCTTGCCGCGATCGAACTTGCGCGAGTCGTCCCATTCGAACGGACGCGACAGCCGCTGGTTCATGCCGATGTCCAGGTCGGTCATCAGAAAGACTGGCGTTTGCAGTCGGTCGGCAAGATCGAGCGCCTGGGCAGTGAAATCGAAACACTCGGCCGGATCTTCGGGCAGCAGGAGCACATGCTTGGTGTCGCCATGCGAGGCATACGCGCAGGCCAGAATGTCCGATTGCTGGGTTCGCGTGGGCATGCCGGTCGAGGGGCCGCCGCGTTGCACGTCGATGATCGTGACCGGAATCTCGGCGAAGTAGGCCAGGCCGATGAACTCACTCATCAGCGAGATGCCGGGCCCGGATGTTGCAGTGAACGCGCGCGCGCCGTTCCAGCCGGCACCGACCACCATGCCAACTGATGCCAGTTCATCCTCGGCCTGCACGATCGCATAGCGATTGCGCCCGGTTTCGGAATCGGTACGGAATTTCGAGCAGTATTTCTGGAAGGCTTCCGCAACCGACGACGATGGCGTGATCGGATACCAGGCGCACACCGTTGCGCCACCGTAGACCGCGCCCAGCGCGGCGGCCGAATTGCCGTCGATAAAAATGCGGTTGCCCACATTGGCGGCGCGGCGCACTTTCAGGCCGCAAACCTCGTCCAGGTGCTCGCTCGCGTAGTGCATCCCCTTGCGCAGTGCGTCAAGGTTCGGCGTCATCAGCTTGTCCTTGCCCTTGTACTGCTCGCCGAGCAACTGCGGAATCACCTCCGGGTCAATGCCCAGGATGTTTGCCAGCGCTCCGACATACATGATGTTCATGAGCAACTGGCGTTCCCGCGGATCGGAGTACGCCGCGTTGCACATCTCGGTGAGCGGAACGCCGATGACATGAATATCGGGCCGAAAGCGCGACGGCGGCATCGGCTTGGTGCTGTCATACACCAGGTAGCCGCCCGGCTCGATCTCGGCGAGATCCTTGTCCCACGTCTGAGGATTCATCGCGACCATCATGTCGACGCCGCCGCGTCGGCCCAGGTGGCCCTTTTCGGTGACCCGAACCTCGTACCAGGTTGGCAGGCCCTGAATATTGGACGGGAAGATGTTGCGCGGGCTGACCGGAATGCCCATGCGCAGGAAGCTTTTGGCGAACATCTCGTTCGCCGAGGCCGAACCCGAGCCATTCACGTTGGCGAACTTGACGACAAAGTCGTTGATCGCCTCGATTCGACGTGTAGCGTTGCTCATCAGGCGGCTCTCCGTTGCGGCTCCCGGCATCCAGGCCCGGCTTGTGTGGTCTGCAGCAGGAACTGATGCATGTCCCAGGCCCCCGTCGGGCAGCGCTCCGCACACAGGCCGCAGTGCAGGCAGACATCCTCGTCCTTGACCATAACCCGTCCGGTCTTCAGACCGTCCGCCACGTAGAGGTCCTGGTCTGTGTTCAGCGCCGGCGCGCGCAGTCGTTGACGAAGCGCCGGCTCATCGGCGTTCTCGGTGAACGTGATGCAGTCGGTCGGGCAGATGTCAACGCAGGCATCGCATTCGATGCACTGCTTGGCGGTGAAAACCGTCTGGACATCACAATTCAGACAGCGCTGCGCTTCTTTCCATGCGGTCTTTCCGTCGAAGCCGAGTTCGACCTCGACGCGGATGCTGCTTAGCGCCTGGTTGACGTCGCGCCAGGGCACCTTGTGCCGGGCATCCGGTGCGACCTCGTTGTCGTAGCTCCACTCGTGGATGCCCATCTTCTGTGAGGCCAGCGTAACGCCAGGGGGCGGGCGATCCTCGACTGCTTCGCCGCTTAGAAACTTGTCGATTGAGACTGCGGCCTCATGTCCGTGTGCAACCGCCCAGATAATGTTTTTCGGGCCCAGCGCCGCGTCGCCACCGAAGAAGACGCTCGGTAGTGTCGACTGCAGGGTCTGCGGGTTCAGTACCGGCATGTTCCAGCGATCGAATTCGACGCCGCTGTCGCGCTCGATCCAGGGAAAGGAGTTCTCCTGGCCGACTGCAATCAGAACGTCATCGCAAGGAACCAGTTCGTCGGGCTCGCCAGTGGGCACCAGATCGCGACGACCCTTGTCGTCATAGACCGCCTTGACCTTCTCGAAGGTCATGCCAGTCAGCCGGCCGTTGTCATGCACGAAGCTCTTGGGCACCATGAAGTTCAGGATCGGGATTCCTTCGTGGATCGCATCCTCCTTCTCCCACGGCGAGGCCTTCATCTCTTCGTAGCCCGAACGCACGATGACTTTGACTTCGTCGCCGCCGAGGCGGCGCGAGGTGCGGCAGCAATCCATCGCAGTGTTGCCACCGCC
>JALRBB010000154.1 GCA_023257915.1 Quisquiliibacterium sp.
ATCCATGCCGATCAGTCGCGGCGCAAGATGCCCGATCGGAAAGAACTGGACAAACTCCATGTCGACCAGCTCGGCGCCGGCTCGCAACGCGAGCGCATAGCCGTCGCCGCCGGAATTGGCCGAGCCGCTGTTGCGCCGGTAAAGCCGGGTCAGGCCCCCGGTTGCGACGATCACCGCCTCGGCTTGCAAGCTCACGGTTGTTCCACTGGGCAAATGCAGCGCGATCGCGCCGCAGCAGCGCCCATCACGCAGCACAAGGTCAGTCACCGCCAGTTCACCGATCCGACGAATTTCCGGCGTGCGAACCAGTCGGGTTCGCAGGGTTCGGGAGACCGCCGGCCCGGTGTCCAGGAAGTCAACGTACACGCAGCGGGCCCGGTCATGGCCTGGGGCATGTACCTGGGCATATCGGTCATCGGAGCGCGCCCAGCCGACGCCCCAGTCGTCGAGTTGCGCGATGCACTCAACCCCTTGCTCGCAGACCAGTCGGGCCAGCGCCGGCTCGCACAGTCCGCGTCCGGCAGTGATCGTGTCGGCGAGGTGGTGTTCCCAGTGGTCAGGGCAGGCGCCGCCCATGGCGGCGGCGACCGTCATCTGCGCCATCACGGTGGAGCCGCCTCGACCGATGAGGCTGCGGTCGACCAGCAGGACCGAGGCTCCCTCACGCTGCGCCTGGAGCGCCGCGTACATCCCGGCGCCGCCGGCGCCAATCACCAGCACATCGGCCGACAAGTGCCGGGTTGTACTCATTCGGTAAAGCCAAGTCCGCGTTTGGCGAGATTCTCAATTTGGGCGGGCGAAAAGCCCCAGTCGGAAAGTGCCTCGCGCCCGAATTGCCCGCGCTCTGGTGGCTCACCCTGGATCTGACCGGGCGTGCGCGAAAAGCGCGGTGCCGGACCGGGCTGCTGAATCTTTCCCACCTGGACATGGGTGCCGCGGGCGACGTTGTGCGCATCGGCGCGCGCTTCCGAGAACGTGAGCACCGGCGCGAAGCAGGCATCCGAACCGTCGAAGATCTGCACCCATTCGTCGCGGGTGCGCGACTTGAAGACTTCGGCGAAGCGGGCGCGCAGCACCGGCCAGCCGGCGCGATCGTGCTGGGCCGGCAACGGTTCGCCAGCCAAACCGAGTCGCTCGAGCAACTCGGCATAGAACTTCGCCTCGATCGAACCGATCGCTACGTACTTGCCGTCGCGTGTTTCGTAGGTGTCGTACCAAGGCGCGCCGGTGTCGAGCACGTTGTCGCCGCGGGTCTCGCTCCAGCGGTTGGCGGCCATCATCCCGAAGAACATCGCTGCCAGCGTGGAGGCGCCGTCGACCATCGCCGCGTCGACAACCTGGCCCTTGCCGGAGTTCTTCGCCTCGAGCAGACCGCAGGCAATGCCAAACGCGAGCAGCATGCCGCCACCGCCGAAGTCGCCAACCAGGTTCAGCGGCGGCACTGGCGCTTCGCCGACCCGGCCGATCGCATGCAGTGCGCCGGTCAGCGCGATGTAGTTGATGTCGTGGCCGGCACGTTGTGCGAGTGGCCCCTGCTGACCCCAACCGGTCATCCGTCCGTAGACCAGGCGCGGATTGGTCGCCAACAGAACTTCGGGGCCCAGGCCGATGCGCTCCATCACACCGGGCCGAAAGCCCTCGATCAGCGCGTCCGCCTTGCCGGCCAGTTCGATCGCCGCCTGCACGCCTTCGGGCGTCTTCAGGTCGAGCGTGACCGAGCGTCTGCCGCGCGACATCACGTCGGTCCAGCGGGCGCGTCCGACGCCCAGGCCCGGGTCCTGCGGTCGTTCGACCAGCAGCACATCAGCGCCCATGTCAGAGAGCATCATCCCGCAAAACGGCCCGGGTCCGATCGCCTCGAATTCGAGGACTTTGATTCCAGTTAGTGGTCCCATGCGGGCGATGATAGCTCGCAAGGGTTGCAAGCGGCACAGCGCAATGCGTTGTTGTGCCGCGCTGCGGGATCAGTCTGCGATGGGTTCGATCGGGTTTTCAATGCTTGAAAATCCCCCGTCGCTAGCCGCGCTAGCGCATACCGAAGCGGACGCGTTCCCGGCTAAGTTGCTGGCAAGAAAACAAACACGACAGGGGCTATCGATGAGTGGCAACACAGGGATGTTCCAGCGCGCCAGAGCGATGTTCGCGGCAACGATTGCGCTAGGTCTGGCGCTCTCGGCGGGGCAGGCGCAGGCGGCTTCGGGCAACTATCCGAGCCGTCCGGTGACGATCGTCGTGCCCTTCGGGCCGGGCGGTTCTGGCGACCTGACCGCACGGACCTTTGCGCGCTATTTTGAAAAGCGTGCCGGGCAGTCGATCGTGGTCGAAAACAAGCCGGGCGCCAATGGCATCATCGGCACCCAGCATGTGAAATCGGCCTCGCCCGATGGTCATACGCTGCTGATGGTTTCGAACATGACGCACGCGGCGAATTCGTCGCTGTTCAAGAAGCTGCCGTATGACCCGCAAAAGGATTTCGAGCACATCGGTCTGTTCGGCGTGTTCGGTGTGGTGCTGCTGGTGCCGGCGAACAGTCCGTTCAAGACCATCGCTGAACTAAC
>JALRBB010000161.1 GCA_023257915.1 Quisquiliibacterium sp.
CGGCGGCGCCAGCCACCGGGCCGGGCGCGGCAGCTCCGAAGGCCAGGGTCGTGGTGCGCGCGATCGCGGAGACGCCGACCTGGGTCATGATCGCGAACACCGCTGCGGCCGGCGCGCTGGCCGAGCTGTAGGTCTCCGGCAGCCAGAAGTACAGCGGCAGCAGTGCCGCCTTGACCGCGAACACCACCAGCAGCAGTAACGCCGCCGCGCGCAGCAGCGTGGCATCCTGCGCGGGGAACTCGGCAATGCGCTGCGCGAGGTCGGCCATGCTCAGCGTGCCGGTCAGTCCGTACAACAGGCTCACCGCGATCAGGAATAGCGCCGAGCCGGCAAGATTGAACGCGACGTAATGCAGCGACGCGCGCAGGCGGGCCGCACCGGCGCCGTGCAGCAGCAGACCGTAGGAGGCGATCAGCAGTACTTCGAAGAAGACGAACAGATTGAACAGGTCGGCGGTCAGAAACGCCCCATTCAGGCCGGCGAGCTGAAACAGCATCAGCGCGTGGAAGTGCGCGCCACGCCGGGCGTCGCCGCCGCATGCATAGAGGATGCCGACGAGCCCGACGATCGCGGTCAGCACCAGCATCATCGCCGAGAGCCGGTCCAGCGCCAGACTGATGCCGAAGGGCACTGCCCAGTTACCGAGCAGGTAGGGGCGAACGACTCCGTCGGCGGCGCTGACCGCGAGGCCACCGGCCAGCACGACAAGCCCGCTTGCGATCGCAAGCGCCAGCACAGCGGCGACGCGCGGATGCCGCCGCTCCAGCAGCAGCACCACTGACGCGCCGAGCAGCGGCGCGATGATCGGCAGCACGATCCAGTGTGGCCAGCTCATCGCGGCTCCTCGCCGTCGACATGATCGCTGCCGGTCTCCATCCGGGCGCGCAGCGCGATCACCAGCAGCAGCGCGGTCATCGCAAAGCCGATCACGATCGCGGTCAGCACCAGCGCCTGTGGCAGCGGATCGGTGTAGTTGGCCAGCGTCGGCTCACGCGCCGCGTCGATGATCGGTTCGGCACCGACCCGCAGGCGGCCCATCGCAAAGATGAACAGATTGACCGCATTGGACAGCAGGGTCAGCCCGACAATCAGCTCAAAGCTGCGCGCGCGCAGCATCAGCCAGACGCCGGTTCCTGCAAGCACGCCGATCGCGATCGCCAGCAGTAGCGTCATCGCGGCTCTCCCGGCGTGTCGCGCAGCTTGGCGATTGCCAGCAGCGCGACCAGCGTTGACCCGACCACGGTCAGATAAACGCCGAGGTCGAATAGGGCGGCACTGGCCAGTGGCACCTCGCCCACCAGCGGCCAGACCGGGTAGTCGTAGCTGCTGGTCAGGAACGGCGCGCCGACCAGCCAGCTACCGATACCGGTGCCACCCGCGATCAGCAGACCCCAGCCGACCCAGGCGCGAAAGTCGATGCGTGCGCGTTCGTCGACCCAGCGCTGACCATTAGCGACGAACTGCAACACCAGGGCGATCGCCAGCACCAGGCCGGCGATGAAGCCGCCGCCGGGCAGGTTGTGACCACGCAGGAACAGATATACCGAGACCAGTGCCGAGACCGGCAGCATTAGGCGCGACACCACTTCGAGCATTAACGACGCGCGCTGATGCGGCGCTGGCGGCGGCGCGGCGGCTTGTTCCTGTGCCGGTGCCTGTACTTCGACGCCCGGTTGCCTGGTGGGGGGCAGCTGCCGGCCGCGCACGCTGACCACCAGCGCATGGATCACTAGCGCCGCGATCGCCAGTACCGTGATCTCGCCAAAGGTATCGAAGCCGCGGTAGTCGACCAGGATGACGTTGACGACATTGGTTCCGCCACCTTCGGACTTGGCGGTACGCAAAAAGTACGGCGAGATCGAATCGAATGGCCTTGTCAGCGCAGCGAGCACCAGCGCCGTGATGCCAGCGCCAACGCTGCTGGCCAGCAGCAGGTCCCGCCATTGGCGCAGACGTGCCGTGACCGCCCGACCCTGCTGCGGCAACCAGCGTAGCGCCAGCATCATCAGCACGATCGTCGCGACATCGACCAGGATCTGGGTCAGCGCCAGGTCGGGCGCCGAGAACCACACGAACGCCAGGCTCACCGACAGACCCACCGCGCCGAGCAGCACCAGCGCAAGCAGGCGCTGGCGGCGCAGCAAGGCGGTGGCCAGAGTCGCCGCGATACCGATCGCCCAGATCGCGACGAATCCGATGGGCGCCGGATCGTCGGGTAGCGCCGGCAAGCCGGGCCAGCTGCCGCTCGACAACCAGGGCAGCAAGCCGGCCGCGAGCGCGAACCCGATCAGCAGCAGCAGGTAGCGCTGCAGACTGCCGTTTTGCAACGAGACCGTCAGCGTGCGCATGCCTCGAACGATCCAGGTCTGCGCAAGCTCGAACATCTCGCGTCCGCCGCGCGCAACATGCTCAAGCCGGTGCAGGTCGATGAAGCGTTGCAGACCGGCGTACAGCAACAGGCCGCCGACCAGCGCCAGCGCGCTCATCGCCAGCGGCAGGTTCACGCCATGCCAGATCGCCAGCGAGAATTCCGGCAGCTCGCCGCCGAGCGCGGCCCGGGCCGCCGGCATCAGCACCGGGGCGATCAGCAGCCCCGGGGCAATGCCGACCGCCACGCACAGCAGCACCAGCACCTCGACCGGCACCCGCATGAAATGCGGCGGTTCATGGGCGGCACGCGCCGGACCGCGGGTCGGCCCGCCGAAGAACACGTCATGCACGAAGCGCGCGCTGTAGGCCACGCTCAGCGCGCCGGCCAGCGTGGCGCCGACCGGCAGCAGCCACAGCACGCTGCCCTGCCCGGCCTTTTGCAGGGTCTCGGCGAAGAACATTTCCTTGGACAGAAAGCCGTTGAGCAGCGGCACGCCGGCCATCGCGCCGGCGGCGACGATGCCCAGCGCGGCGGTGAT
>JALRBB010000266.1 GCA_023257915.1 Quisquiliibacterium sp.
ATGCGAATGACGTCGTCTTCCGAGACAGCGCCCTGGATCGTGCAGCCAAACGCGGTGGAAAGGCCAACTTCGACGACCACCTGCGGCGCCCGCTCGTTGCGTAGCGCGATGATCGCGCGGACTTCGTCGATCATCTGATCACGCGTCTTGCGCACGTTGGCCTGCGAATGGGCCTCGCTGACCGACATCGGCAGCGTGATCTTGTGGACGCCGGCTTCGAAGGCGGCCAGCGCACCGCGCGCATTGGGCACCAGAGCCATCACGGTCAGGCCAGGCAGCGTCAGCGCATGGCGCACGAGCTGCGCGGTATCAGCCATTTGCGGCAGCAACGTTGGCGGCACGAAGGAGCCGACTTCGATTTCGCGCAGCCCACTGCCATGCAATGCATCCAGCCAGGCAAACTTGTGCTCGGTTGGCATCGTGCGCGCGACGCTTTGCAGCCCGTCGCGCGGGCCGACCTCACTGATCAGGACCTTATCGCCAGTCATCGCCTTTTTCTGTCCCCCGGTTCAGCTCACTGCACTCTAGTTTGAGCCAATTCGCGTGATTCGTCCCGGGGTTTAGAACGGGAAACGAAATCGGACAGATTCTCTGCGGGCGATGCTCAGTTCAGTAAGCCGGAGAGCATCCGTAGCGCGGTGATCGCCAGAAAGGCTGCGAAGACCTGTCGCAAGCGCTGCGCGTTGATCGAATGCGCAAGCGCTGCCCCCCACCGGGTGCTCAGCATCGTGGCCGGTACGATCAGTGCGAACCCGAGCAGATTCACATAGCCCAGACTGAACGGCGGCCTGGCTGGCATGTCCAAGCCGGTCACCAGATAAGCGAGTGCGCCGGGGATGCTGATCACGGTACCGAGCAGCGCGCCGGTGCCCACGGCGGTGTGCATCGGGACCCGCAAATTGGCCAGGATTGGCACGCCCAGCGTGCCACCGCCGATGCCCATTAGAATCGACAGGCAACCAATCACGCTGCCGAGCACGGCGCTACCGATGCGCCCTGGCAGGCCGTCCGCCCAGTAGGAACCTTCACGCTTGAACGCCATCTGCAACGCGACCAGCAGAGCGACCAGCCCGAATAGCGCACTCAGGGTCTTGCCGGCCAGATGGCTGCTGAGCACCACGCCGACGATGACGCCGACGATGACGCCGGGTAAAAGCTGGCGGATCAGGTTCGTATCAAGACTGCCGCGACGGCGGTGCGCGCGACTGCTCATCAATGAGGTGGGAATAATCGAGGCAAGCGAAGTGGCGATCGCCACGTGCATCCGGACCGACGGATCGACATCGAGCAGCGTGAACAGGTGAAACAGCACTGGCACGATGACGATGCCGCCGCCGACTCCTAAAAGACCGGCCATCACGCCTGCGATCAGGCCGGTCGCGAACAAGGCGATCGCCAAGCCTGAAAGCCAGGCTAGGCTGTGCGTCGAAAACAGTTCCATGACGGAAGAATCCTGCGAACGGACGACGCGGTGCGTCGTCGGAAAAAAGGCGCAAGGATATCTTCGTTATGAAAGCCCCTGACGAGCGTTCGAGTATTGTCGTCGGCGCGAGGCGCATCGCCGGTCGTGTGCAAAAGATGGCAGGCTGGAAAAGAAAAACCCCCGCAGCCCGCAACAGTGCAGAGCTTCGGGGGTTTGGAGCTCAGCCCGCGCGCAGCGGGCCAGACTCGTCGCTTACTTGCTGTGCTTGGGCACCGGCAAATAGCCCGTGACGGGTGCCCAGCGGCCGTCTTTGATCTGCGACATCCGGCTCTGGTCGTTACCAAGTCGGAGGGTCGAGGTGAACTTGAACGGCGGGCTGCCGAACATATCGGCAGGGAACTCGGTGCTTTCCATCGCCTTGACGAAGCTGTTGGTGCTCAGGTTCTTACCCGCCGCACGTGCACCTTCGGCAAAGGTGTCGATGATGTTATAGCCGTAGGCCGAGAACACCGTCGGTTCCTCGTTGAACTGCGTGCGGTACTTGTTCGCCCAGAACCGGATCTTGTCGTCCTTGTCGTCCGGGTAGGGCTGTTGCGCGGTGTGCATCGCGTACAGACCGTTCATCGCCGGGCCGCCGAGTCTGTGGATCAGATCGGTGTACGACGCGCTGGAGCCAAAGAAGTCTGGAGAAAAACCGAGCTTGCGTGCGGTACCGATGGTTCCGATGGTCTCGCGGATGATCGTACCGAGCACCACCAGATCGCAGCCAGAGCTCTTCATGCGAGCGACCTGCGAGGAGAAGTCGGTGGCGCCACGCTTGTAGGTGGTGACTTCAGCGAATGATTTGCCCATCGCCTTGAGGGCTTCGTCAGCGCCGCGTTTGACCTCAAGGCCGAACTCGTCGTCCTGATAAATGATGCAGGGCTTGGCGTAGGCCTTGTTCTTGAACATCACCGGCAGGCCGGCGCGCATCTGATCGAAGTAGGTAGCGGCGAAGGAGAACTTGAGCTTGTGGAAGGGCTCGTACATTTCGCGCGCGGCAGTGATCGGCAGGAAATTGATCACGCCCTTGGCAAACTGGATCGGCATCGCCGCGTTGTTGTGCGCGCTACCGATATGGCCAACGACCGCGAACACCTTGTCGCGATTGACCAGCTTTTGCGCGGCCAGAACCGCCTTGCGCGGGTCATAGCCGTTGTCCTCGACGATCAGGCGCAGCTTGCGGCCATTGATGCCGCCCTGCTCGTTGATCTCGTCAACCCGCAACTGCATGCCGTTGCGTGACTGTTTGCCGAAGGCGGCGATCGGGCCTGAGAGGTCCTGGATGGTACCGATCAGAATCTCGTCTTTGCTGATGCCGGGCGCGCCGTCCGCGGCATGGGCGAGCCCGGCGGACATGGCGACGATCGCCAGTGCCAGGGAGGTACGTTGAATCAGTTTCACTTTGGTCTCCTCTTGATGGGGTGTCGTCGATGTTTCTGCTTGCAGACCCGTCAGGCACAAGATGCCACAGCGATGCCTTGGAGTTCAATCCTTGTACATCGCCTCGATCAGGTCAGTGTACTTTTGTTGCACGAAGCTTCGCTTGAGTTTCATGGTCGGGGTGAGTTCCTCATCCTCGGCGGTCAGCTGCGTTTCGAGCAGGCGGAACTTTTTGACCTGCTCGACCCTCGCGAACTTGGTATTGACCCGGTCGATTTCGCCCTGGATCAGCTGCTGCACCTCGTGCGCACGGGTCAGGCTCGCATAGTTGCTGAACGGAACATCGCGATCCTGGGCGAATTTCTCGACGTTTTCCTGGTCGATCATGATGATCGCGGTCAGGAAGGGGCGCTTGTCACCGATGATCACCGCGTCGGTCACAAAAGGCGAGAACTTCAGCTCATTTTCCCATTCGCTGGGTGTCACGTTCTTGCCGCCGGCGGTGATGATGATGTCCTTCATCCGGTCGGTGATCGTGAAGTAGCCGTCTTCATCGACCCTGCCGACATCGCCGGTATGCAGCCATCCTTCGGCATCGATGGTCTCGCGGGTTTTTTCCGGCTGGTTCAGGTAGCCCATGATCACGTTTTGGCCGCGCAGCAGGATTTCGTTCGTGCCTTGGGCGATACGCATCTGCACGCCGGGGCCCGGCAGACCAATCGTGCCCGGCTTGGCGCGATCGCGCGGATTGAACGAACCGCCGGCTGTGGTCTCGGTCATGCCCCAGCCTTCGCCGAGCGGAATGCCCAGCGCCTGGTACCAGCGGATCAGATCGGGGGCGATTGGCGCTGCGCCAGTCAGGGCAAGCTGCACCCGCTCCAGTCCGATCATCCGGCGCACATTGTTGACTACCGCAAAGCGCGCGATCGCATTGGCCAGGCTCAGCCACAGGCCGGGCGAGCGATTTTCGCTGTGCGCCTTGTACACCGCACTACCCACCGACAGTGCCCAGGCATAGGCCGCCTTTTGCAGCGCACCGGCCTCGCTGATCGTGATCATCACCTGCGAGTAGATCTTTTCCCAGACCCTCGGCACCGCAAAGAAGATGTGGGGCTGCACCTCGCGCAGATTCTCGAATACCGTCTCGGGGTTCTCAACGAAGTTGGTCACCGACTTGCGCATGATCGGGATGTACTCACCAATCATGCGTTCGGCGATATGGCATAGCGGCAGAAAAGCCACCCGCTCTCCGCCCATGGGCAGGCCGGCAAAGATGCTCTTGGACAGGCTGGCAAGCACCGAGCAAAGATTCTCATGCGAAATCATTGCGCCCTTGGGCTTGCCGGTGGTCCCGGAGGTGTAGACCAGGATGGCCAGGTCCTGCGCACCTCGGGTTGCGATGCGCTCCTCGACCAGCGTCGGATTCGCCTTCAGATGTTCGCGTCCAAGTGCGCGCAGTGCCTCGAGCGACATCACCTGCGGGTCATCCAGCCCTTTCAGGCCTTCGTCTTCGAAGTAGAAGACCTTGCGCACAGCCGGAAGCTGCTCGCGCACTTCGAGATATTTGTCGAGTTGCTCCTCATTCTCGACAAACAGATAAACGGTGGCAGAGTCCTGACTGAGAAACTGCAGCTGGCTTGCCGAATCGGTGGGGTACACGCCGTTACACACACCACCCATCGTCAGCACCGCCAGATCGCACCAGACCCACTCGCGCCGGGTGTTTGCCAGCACCGAGGCAACCTCGCCGGGTTCAAAGCCCAGCTTCACCAGCCCGGCGCCGATTTCACTGACGATTATTGCGACTTCATTCCAGCTGTAGGCGCGCCAGATGCCCAGATCCTTCTGGCGCATCATCGGCGCATCGCCCAACTCGGCGACCCGTTGCCGGAACAGTTGCGGGATCGTCTCGAAGTCGGGCGGCTGCACTGGTCCGAAGAAGTCAGTGCCGTCGACGATACGGTGTGGATCCGGGGCAGGGCTGTTCATCGCCAGGTCTTCTTCTTTTTCCAGCGCCGCTCACCGCGCACGCCCTCTTCTTTCATGCCGAGATAGAACTCCTTGATGTCGTCCTTTTCGCGTAGGGCCGCACAGCGGTCTTCCATCACGATGCGGCCGTTCTCGAGCACATAGCCGAAGTCGGCTGCATTGAGCGCCATGTTCGCGTTTTGCTCGACCAGCAGCATCGAGGTGCCTCGCTCGCGATTGATACGCACGATGATCTCGAAGATCTCGCGGGTCAGGCGCGGCGACAGCCCCAGACTGGGCTCATCAAGCAGGATCAGTTCGGGCGCGGCCATGATCGCGCGCGAG
>JALRBB010000318.1 GCA_023257915.1 Quisquiliibacterium sp.
GGTGGTGCGCTCGCCCGGCCCTGCGCTGGCCGACCCGCTCGATTTTCCGTGGCGGCGACTGCGAAACGGCATCCGGCTCCGCCCGCTGGGCCCCGCGTTCAAGCGTCCCTGAACCCTGCAACCGACGCCGGGGTGAGCCCCCCTCGCCCGCGATCACGAGACCCCATGCCCATGAGCAAGCTTCCCCTCAACGCCGACGCAGTCGAACTCGCCGAGTTGATCGCCAATGGGCAAATCAGCGCCACCGAGGCGCTAGACGACGCGCTGGAGCGAACCGCCCTCATCGATCCGAAACTCAATGCCCTGTGCCTGCTTAGGCCTGAACAGGCGCGAGAGATGGCTGCCCAGATCGATCAGTCGCTGGTCCGCGCGCGCCGCGCGCCTGCCGAACTTGCCGCATTGCGCCGCGAACGTCCGTTTCTGGGGGTCCCGACGGTACTCAAGGACACCGGAACCGCTGCGCTGGGCCTGCCTTCAACCCAAGGCTCCCGATTGTTCGGCCAGATCGACTGGCCGCTGGACAGTGAACTGGTCTGCCGCTACCGCCAGGCTGGCCTGGTGCCGTTTGGACGCAGCACCAGCCCTGAAATGGCGATCAGCCCTTCGACTGAAGCTCTCGCGTATGGTGGCCCGACCCACAACCCGTGGAACCCGCAGATCAGCCCGGGCGGCTCCAGCGGAGGCGCCGCAGCTGCGCTGGCAGCGCGCATCGTGCGGATCGCACACGGAACCGACGGCGCGGGATCGATCCGGATTCCTGCAGCCTGCTGCGGTGTCGTCGGCCTGAAACCGACTCGCGGACTCGTGCCGATGGGCCCGCTGGCAGGCGAAGGATGGGGCGGCCTGCTTGTCGAGCATATGCTGACGCTCAGCGTGCGCGACTGCGCGGCCGCTCTCGATGCCAGCGCCGGTCAGGATGTTGGCGCGCCCTATTCCGCACCCGCCTACGCCGGCGCCCTGGCGGGCGTCGTGCGCACACTGGCGGGCGAAGAGCCTGCGGCGATGCGAATTGCGGTGCTCGACACCACCCTGGACGGCGATCCGATCGACCCGCAGGTCGCTGACGCCGTCCGACGGATCGCCGATACGCTGCAGTCGCTCGGTCATCAGCTCGAACAGGCGCGACCGCAGGTGCGTACCGAACAGATCCTGCGCCCGATGATCGATGTGGTCGCCTGCGGCACCGCGATGGCGGTCGAGCGCGAGCTGCTACGCCGGGGCAAGCCGCTTGCTGCCAACGAACTTGAGCCAACGACCATCGGCGCCTGGCGACACGGTTGCAGCCTGACCGGGGCGCAATATCTGGCCCGGCTCTCCGAATTGCATCAACTGAACAGAGTCATTGGCCGCTTCTTTGACGACGGGGCGAACGGCAACGGTTTCGATCTGATGCTGATGCCGGTGCTTGCGCGCCCCACAGCGCCGCTCGGACGATGGGCAATGAACAACCCGGATTTTCTCGACTACCGGCTCGGGCCGCAGGGACTCATCCACTACTCGCCGTTTACTCCGATCGCAAACATGACGGGGCAGCCAGCGATTTCCCTGCCACTGGCCACCTCCGATCAGGGACTGCCGATCGGCATTCAGCTGATGGCTCGTTTCGGACGCGATGCGGAGCTACTGCGTCTGTCGGCTCAGCTTGAGCGGGTTCTTCCATGGGCCGATCGAATTCCACCGATCGCCGCCTCAGTCTGAACCACCACGAACGACAACCCTTCAGGCGGACCGCTAGGACGCGCCTGCTTGCGCGGCCGCATGCTCGGCCCGCGACATGTCGATGCCGCGCAAAATCAGCAGTGCTGCGACAAAGAACAGGCCCGTCACCAGAATCGCGAGACGATGGTTGCCGCTCGTCACCCAGGTCACCAGTCCATAGGTAACCGGCCCGATGATCGCCGCAAGCCGCACTGCGAAAGTCCACAACCCGTAGAACTCGGCGAGCCGGTCGGACGGAGCCATCAGTCCGACAATCGCGCGACCACAAGACTGGCTGGACCCCATGCACAGGCCGGCCACCGCCGCTGCCAGCCAGAACAGCTCGACGCTACGCCCGATGCCGGCCAGTCCCACCATCAGCAACCAGCCAAACAGCGTAATCGTCAGAGCCCGTCGATGCCCGATCCGGTCCTGCCAGTATCCGAACAGGAAGGCACCGGCCGCCGACGCGATATTGACGAGGAAAACCAGCATCATCGTCTGCGTCTGGCGAAACCCCATGGCCTGTTCCGCATAGATCGCAGCCAGCGCAATGACCACTGAAATGCCGGCCTGATAGGCAGCCCCGCACATCAGAAAGCGCCGAAAATCGCGAAACCGCCC
>JALRBB010000325.1 GCA_023257915.1 Quisquiliibacterium sp.
GGAGCCTTGTGCGCCCTGCGCCGGTAAATCGGCTAAGCGCTCGAGCGCAAACCCGTTGATCGCGGAGGCATAGACCACCGGAAAATCGAGTTGCTCCTCGGTGGCACCCAGCTTGTCGAACAGATCGAAAGTCTGGCTGACGACCCAGTCTGGACGAGCACCCGGACGGTCGATCTTGTTGACGACAACGATCGGCTTTAATCCAAGCGCAAGCGCCTTGCGGGTCACGAAACGGGTCTGCGGCATCGGCCCTTCGACTGCATCGACGAGCAGCAAGACGCCGTCGACCATCGACAACGCACGCTCGACTTCACCGCCGAAATCCGCGTGCCCCGGAGTGTCGACGATATTGATGCGAGTGCCCTGGTACTCGACCGCGCAGTTCTTTGCGAGGATGGTGATACCACGTTCGCGCTCAAGGTCATTGCTGTCCATCACGCGCTCGGCCACCTGCTGGTTGGCGCGGAAGGTTCCCGACTGGCGAAGCAGCTGATCGACCAGCGTGGTCTTGCCGTGGTCAACGTGCGCGATGATCGCAATATTTCGAATCTGGTCTGTCATTGTCCGTGTCCGGAATGCTGTGAGGAGTTCTTCGGGGAATCTTGCTGAGTGTCCGCGGGCGAGACGCTGCCGATCAAACGTGCGGGCACGAGCACGCCGTCGTCGATGGTGGCCACTCCGAGAAGTGCCCCCCGACAATAAACACGCACGCGTTCGCGACCGAGTTCGGAACGGACTCGCGCACCGGGCGGACCGATGCGCAAACGTTGCCCGTGCAAAAATCGACGCGCATGCGCTTCGTCAAGTTCGGTGCGATGCAAGGAGGCGAGCATGAAATCGACCGGCGCCAGACTGGCGAGTCGCTGCGCCGGAGACATCGCCTCGAGCCGGTCCAGGCTCAGCGCGTCTTGCACCAGCAAGGCTCCAACCCGCTCGCGCCGCAACCCGCTCAGAAACGCACCACAACCAAGTCGTGCGCCGATGTCTTCGACGAGCGTGCGAATGTAAGTGCCTTTGCTGCACGAAACCCGGATCCTGACTTTCAGACTTCCGGCCTCGCCAGCCGGCAACTCCGGAACCGGCACGATCTCGAGCAGGTCGATTGACTCAATACGAACCGTGCGCGGCTTGCGCTCCAGCTGAACGCCGGCGCGGGCGTATTCGTAAAGCGGCCGACCGTCGCGCTTGAGCGCCGAGTACATCGGCGGAATCTGCTCGATCTCGCCGACGAATTCGAGCGCCGCCTGCTCGATCTGGGCGGGCGTGGCTGCAACCGCGGCGCGCCTGAGCACCTGCCCCTCGGCATCGCCCGACTCGGTGACAATACCCAGCGTCAATTCGGCCAGATACTGCTTGTCGGCATCGAGCGCGTCCGCCGAAAATTTCGTCGCCTCGCCAAAGGCCACGGGCAGCAGGCCGCTGGCCAGCGGGTCGAGCGTGCCGCCATGCCCTGCCTTGCGGGCATTGAGCAGCCGATGAGCGCGCATCAGTGCATCATTCGAGCTCATGCCAAC
>JALRBB010000327.1 GCA_023257915.1 Quisquiliibacterium sp.
TTGGCCTTATCGGCCGCAGCCTTGGCGATCGCCATCACCTCGTCCATGCGCGACTGGGGCACCAGCATGCGGGTGGGGGCATTGCAGGACTGGCCCGAGTTGTTGAACACATGGGCCACGCCGCCGCTGACGGCTTTGTGGAAGTCGGCATCGTCCAGGATGATGTTGGGCGACTTGCCCCCCAGTTCCTGGCTGACGCGTTTGACGGTCGTGGCCGAGCGCTGGGCCACGTCGATGCCGGCGCGGGTCGAGCCCGTGAAGGACATCATGTCGATGCCAGGGTGTTCGCTCATGGCCGCGCCCACATCGGGGCCCAGGCCGTTGACCAGGTTGAACACGCCTGCAGGCACACCTGCCTCGTGCAGGATTTCGGCAAAGATCAGTGCGCAGCTGGGGGTGTATTCAGACGGCTTGAGCACCATGGTGCAGCCTGCAGCCAGGGCCGGGGCCACCTTGCAGGTGATCTGGTTGAGTGGCCAGTTCCAGGGCGTGATCATGCCGACCACGCCGATCGGCTCGCGGATCACGCGACTGGTGCCGATGTCTTCCTCGAACTCGTAGGTTTTGAGCACCCGCAGCGTCGCCATCAAATGCCCCAGCCCGGACGGCGCCTGCGCGGCCTTGGCCAGCTTGATCGGCGCACCCATCTCGGCCGACACCGCGTCGGCAAAATCGCCAACGCGCTCCTTGTACAGCGCGATGATTTTCTCGAGCAGCGCGATGCGCTCCTCACGGGTGGTGCGCGAGAAGGTCTCGAAGGCCTTGCGCGCCGCGGCGACCGCGCGGTCAACGTCGGCCTTGGCACCCATTGCGATGCGGCCAATCGACTGCTCGGTGGCGGGATTGATGACGTCCAGCGTCTGGCTGGTGCTGGGCTGAACCCATTGTCCGTCGATATAGAACTGCAGATGATCGGCCATTCGAGATGTGCTCCGTGGATAAGGCGAACGCGCGTCGATGCGCAAACCAGGTTGTGCGGGGGTGTCCCCGACAGGCGAAACCGCCGATCTTAGTGCAAAGCGCGCACACCCGGCTGCTGTGACAGAATCGCCCGACCGATCACAGAGCCCGGCAGGAGACAAGCAACATGAAGATCGAAGCAGGACAGCTTGCAGTGATCACCGGCGGGGGCAACGGCATCGGCCGGGCGCTGGCCTTGCAACTGGCGCAGGCCGGCGTGCACCTGGCGCTGTGCGACCTGTCGGAACAGGCCTTGGCCGAGTCACGCGCGCAGTGCATTGCGGTCGCGCCCGCGGGCACCCGCATCAGCACCTTCAAGGCCGACGTCAGCGACGAGCAGCAGTTGCTTGCGTTTCGCGACGCGGTGATGCGCGAGCATGGCACCGACCATATCGAGCTGCTATTTAACAACGCCGGTATCGGCGGCGGCGGCGGTTTCGTGCATGGCGACCGCGCCGAGTGGGAGCGCACCTTCTCGGTGTGCTGGCAGGGCGTGTACCTGGGTGCGCGGGTCTTCATACCGATGCTGATCGCAAGCCAGCGCGGCTGCATCATCAACGTCAGCAGCGCCAATGGCTTCTGGGCGAGCCTGGGGCCGGGTATCTCGCACACCGCGTACTCGGCGGCCAAGTTTGCGGTGAAGGGCTTTACCGAGGCGCTGATCACCGACCTGAAGATGAACGCGCCGCATGTGAGCTGCGCGGTGGTGATGCCGGGCCACATCGGCACCTCGATCGCGCTCAATTCCAGCCATGTGCACGGCCATGGCGATCTGCGCGAGCTGCCGGCCGAGCGTGTGGCCGCGGTGCGCGAGCGACTGCAGCGCGCCGGCGGTCGCGGCGAGGGCATGAGCGACGAGCAGATCCGCCAGATGCTGCATCAGCGTGGCGTGGATTTTCGTGATGGTGCGCCGACCACCGCCGAGCAGGCGGCCGCCATCATCCTGGACGGGGTGCGCGCCGGTCGCTGGCGCATCCTGGTCGGCGACGACGCGGTGGCGCTCGACGCCAAGGTACGCGCCGAGCCAGAGCGCGCCTATGACGATGATTTCAATGGGGTGCTGATTCGGTCGCTCCGCCAGAACGGTTGACCCCCCGGACACTCGACAAGGAAAGATCCGATGAAACAAGCTCCACAATTCGACGACCTGTTCTCGATCCGCGGCAAGGTCGCGCTGGTCACCGGCGGCTCACGCGGTCTGGGTGAAATGATTGCTGCCGGCTTTCTCGCGGCCGGTGCCAAGGTCTACATCAGCTCGCGCAAGGCGGCCGCCTGCGAGGAGACCGCCTTGCGCCTGTCGGATGCCTACGGCGGCACCTGCATCGCACTGCCGGCCGACCTGTCGAAGATGGACGGCGTGCAAAGCCTGGCCGATCGCATCGCCGCGCTGGAGCCGCGCCTGGACATCCTGGTCAACAACGCCGGCGCCGCCTGGGGCGAGAAGCTGGAGAACTTCCCCGAGGCCGGCTGGGACAAGGTGATGGACACCAACGTGAAGGCGGTGTTCTTCCTGACGCAAAAGCTGCTGCCGCTGCTGCGGGCATCGGCCGCCACCGGCACACCGTCGCGGGTGATCAACATCGGCTCGATTGACGGCCTGAAGAGCGCGATCTTCGACACTTTTTCGTATGGCGCCTCGAAGGCCGCGGTCCATCACCTGACCCGCTTCATGGCCGCGCATCTGACCGGCGAGCGCATCCTGTTCAACGCCATTGCGCCCGGTCCGTTCCCGACCTGGATGCTGAGCACCGGCGTGGGCTTCGGCGGCGAGACCGAGAATGCCGACTGGGACAGCGTGGGTGCGACCAACCCGAGCGGTCGGGTGGGCACGCCACAGGACATCGCCGGGCTGGCGATCTTTCTTGCATCGCGCGCCGGGGAATATGTGGTGGGGCAGACGATTGCGATTGACGGGGGGATTGTCGGGACGTCTTGAGCGCTAAATGCACCAATCAGAGCATCAATACACGCATCAATCGATGCTAAAATTGATGCATTCATGACTGCATTCGCCCAGGGGAGTTGCGATGAGAACCACACTCACCCTCGATGACGATCTGCTCGCCAAGGCGCAGGCGCTGACCGGCCTGACCGAAAAGTCTGCGCTGGTCCGCGAAGCGCTGCAGGCGCTCATTCAACGGGAAAGCGCCAGGCGCCTGGCCCTGCTCGGCGGTAGCGAACCGCAGCTCAAACCCGTGCCGAGGCGACAGCCGGAACCGGCGTGATCCTGGTCGACACTTCGGTCTGGGTAGACCATCTGCGGCAAACCGATGCGCAACTGGCGAGCGCCCTGCACGACGGGCTGGTGCTGACCCATCCCTTCGTGATCGGCGAACTCGCCCTGGGCAATCTGCGGAATCGCGCGACGATTCTGGCCGCAGTGCGCGAATTACCGCTGGCATCGGTCGCCAGCGAGGACGAGGTGCTGCATTTCATCGACAGCCATGCGCTGCACGGCGCGGGAATCGGCTATATCAATGTGCACCTGCTGGCCGCCGCGCGGTTGATGCCTGGCTCTGCGCTATGGACGAGAGACAAGCGCTTGCTGCGGGTAAGTGGGCGACTGGGACTGGCGTGGGAATCGGCGCATTAGGGCAATCGCGCGCCACTCGCTGATGCCTGGGCTGATGCCTCCGGTCCTGTAATTTACCGGCTGAATCGGACCGGAGGCGACTTAACTCCCCCGGTCCGTAGACGGACGAAGTTCTTACTGAGTCGAAGTCGGCGGCGGAGTCGGAGCCGGACACGTAGAGGCTGACTCACTCAGCTGGACGATTGTGTCTTCGATAGCACCGACTGTCGCATGTGAAAACAAGCACTGCGCCGAGGTGCCCGAGAGCTTCGGCCCCGCCATACCCGGACTGGTGGTGTAGCCCCAGGAATTCACCGAGATGATCGGGCCGTTGCCGCTCGTGGTGTTCATCGGCTGAACCCACGGCCCGCCCGACGCCCCGCCCGAAAGGCCGCAAGAACCCAGCCACCAGTTCCACTGGCCCTGGGTGCTCAGATCCTGCGCGCAGTACATGAAGTTCGGGTCATCGCTATACGAGTAGCCGAGCGCGTGCGTAAAGGCGCCCGTACCCGTTGTGACCGGCGCATCGAACTGGATCGACATGCTGCCGGCGGCGGCGTCCAGCGCGCCGTCGACGATTTCCCCGTTGGTGGTGGCGTTGATATGCGCGCCGGAGTCGCTGACAACATAGAACGCATAGTCCCAGGGAATGTTGTCCGGGAAGGTACGAGTCGTCCAGTTCTGGTCGACCACTCCAGCCGAAGGCACCCAGCAACCGATCGGGTCGTTTGCACAGTCACGATCAGTCCCTTGCGCTGAGGTTCCAGCCTGGTTCGGGATGAACATCACGTTCGTCGCGAACGCCTTGTTCACATCGTCATATACGCAGTGGGCCGCGGTAATGATCACGGAACGCCCGGAGGTGCGATCGGTTGCCACAGTCCCGGAACAGACATAGCCGCTCCAGCGCGTCCCTTTGGGGTTGGCCGGCATGTAGAAATAGATCCGCCCGGCGGCGGTCTGCACCGGACCCCCAAAACTCCAGGGATCGTTCTCAACCACCCCATCAGTTCCCCCGCCGCCACCCGTGGCTGA
>JALRBB010000336.1 GCA_023257915.1 Quisquiliibacterium sp.
TGAGCCAGGCGCAACTCGATCATGCGGCCAAGACCGCGGTGCTCGGTATGCCCGCCGACAAGGACGACTGTGCCGATCAGGTGCTCACCTTGTGCCGCACGAAGACGACAACCGGGCAGACGGTGGTCATCGACGCGGGCCGGGTGTTCCACTGACGATGCGGTGCGCCCGGTTACCATCCTTGCTCCAAGTCCATCACGGCTGACTCGCATGCGCTGCTATCTGGGAACCTCGCTGGATTCACTCGATGCGTACTCGCTTGTTGATTTGCCCGAACCGGAGCCCGGTCCCGGCGAGGTCCGGCTCAGGGTGCAGGCGGCGGCACTAGGCTTTGTTGACGGATTGCTAGCGCTCGGGCGTTACCAGGTGCGTCCCCCGGTTCCCTATGTGCCAGGCGGTGAAATCGCCGGCGTCGTCGAAGCGCTCGGTGAGGGGGTGGAATCGATCGCACCGGGGGATCGGGTCGTCGCCTGGCGGCTGGGCGGCGGCATGGCCGAGCAGGTGATCGTGCCGGTCGGCGATCTGCTACCGATCGATGCCGAGATGGATGCAGCGGTGGCCGCATCGATCCTGGTTGATTATCAGACCTCCCAGTACGCGCTCGTTGACATCGGGCGCATTCGTGCAGACGACACGGTGCTGGTGCTCGGCGCCGCCGGCGGGGTTGGCTCAGCGGCGGTGCAGATGGCCGCGCGGGTGGGCGCGCGGGTGATTGCGGCTGCCTCAAGCGGTCTGAAGCGTGATCTCGCAATGTCACTCGGTGCGCATGCTGCGATCGACAGCTCACGTGCCGACTGGCGCGACGAATTAAAGCGGATCGTTCCAGGTGGACTGGTTGATCTTGTGTTCGATCCGCTGGGCGGAGATTTCACCGAACCGGCGTTTCGTTCGCTGGCCAAGGAGGGCCGACACCTGGTCGTGGGCTTTGCGGCGGGTCGAATTCCGTCCTTACCGGTGAATCTGGCCTTGCTCAAGAATGCGGCTTTGCTCGGCGTTGACTTCCGGCACTTTCGCAATGCACATCCGCAGCAAGCCGAACACAACCGGCGCGGCGTCTATCGCATGGTCGCGCAAGGCTATCTGAAGCCACCAGCTCTGGTGCGCTTTCCCCTTGAGCAGGCACGAGACGCGCTTGCGGCCACGATGACGCGCGCGCGTCTTGGTAAGGTGGTCATCGAGCCCTGACCGAATTCGGCTGGCAGACTCTGACCGAAATGTCGTTTTCGAAGGATCGAACCGATGCAAAGCAAGCAGGAATGGGATCAGGAGGTCGACCTGGTCGTGCTCGGAGCCGGGCCGGCCGGGATGACCGCTGCGCTGGTCGCCGCAAGCCTCGGGCTGCGGCCGCTGCTGATCGAAAAGACCGAGCAGGTCGGCGGAACCGGTGCGACCTCGGCCGGCACGATCTGGATTCCGGGCAACCGGCCCAGTCGGGATGCCGGCTTCAAGGACAGCGAGCGCGAAGGCGCGGTTTATATGGACGCGCTAATCGGCGCTCCGGACAGTGCCGGCTTGCGCGCAGCCTACCTGAGCTCAGGTCCGGAGATGGTCGACTACCTGCATACGCACAGCGAGGTGCGCTTTTTGCCTAGCGGCAAGCATCCTGACTATCGCGATCTGCCCGGTTCGGCGGTTTTCGGCCGGGCGCTCTATCCGCAGATGTTCGATGCAAGGCAGCTCGGCGCGGATTTCGAACGGGTTCGCCCGCCGATTCCCGAGTTCCTGCTGTTCGGCGGCATGATGGCCGGCAAGGTGGACATTCCACATCTGGTCGGACGTTTTCGCAGCTGGCGCAATTTCAGTCACACCGCCAGGCTGGTGCTGCGCTATCTGACCGACAGATTGCGCTATTCGCGTGGCACCAGACTGGTGATGGGTAACGCATTGATCGCCCGCTTATACCTGAGCCTGCGCAAGCGGGAGGTGCCGGTACTGTTCGATGCCTGCGTCACCGAGCTGGTCATGGATGCTGGCCGGGTGAGCGGAGTGCTGGTGCAATCGCAAGGAAAAACCTTGCGGGTTGCGGCGCACAAGGGCGTGTTTCTGGCCACAGGCGGCTTTGGACGCGATCCGCAGCTGCGTCAAAAGCTGATGCCACAGCCGCTTGCACCCTATTCGATCGCCGCTCCCGGCAACACCGGGGACGGTATCCGGCTCGGCCTGCAGGCGGGTGCGAGGCTGGATGAAGACGGGCAGGGGCCTGGCGCATTCTGGTCGCCGGTGTCGGTCACGCAACGCAAGGACGGCAGTCAGGGGCTGTATCCGCATCTGCTCCTTGATCGGGCCAAACCGGGTCTGATCGCGGTCAATTCGGCCGGTAAGCGATTCGTCAACGAGGCCTGTTCATACCATGACTTCGTGCTTGCGATGTACGCGTCGCATCAGAAGGTCCCGACGATGCCGGCGTATCTGATCTGCGAGGCCGGTTTCGTCACGAAGTACGGCCTGGGCAATGTGTATCCAGGCACAACCGATCTTGGGCCGGCCGAGGAAAGCGGATATCTGGTCACGGCGCAGACGATCTCGCAGCTTGCCGAAACCCTGGGTATCGACCAGAAGGCGCTGTCCGATACCGTCGAGCGCTACAACGCACTGGCGCGCGACGGCAAGGACCTCGACTTTGGCAAGGGGGACTCGGAGCTGAACCGTTTCAACGGTGATCCAGATCATGGCCCCAATCCCTGCCTTGCGCCGATCGAGACCGGTCCGTTCGTTGCACTGGCGCTCTGGCCGGCTGAAATTGGTACCAGTGCCGGGCTGCAGACCAATCTTGACGCGCAATTGCTCGATGCGAATGGCAATGTGATCGAAGGGCTGTACGCGATCGGCAACGACATGGCTTCGATCATGGCCGGCACTTATCCCGGGCCGGGTACGACGATCGGTCCGGCGATGACCTTCGCATACCGGGCTGTGATGCATGCAGCCGGCAAGCCGGTTCCGGTCAGGCAAGTTGGCGAGGATGCGCCCGGCGGGATGTGATCGCCAGGTTCAGATTTCGGGGCGGGCCGGACACCTGCTTTGCATCAGGTGTCTGCCTCGCTAGGCCTTGAGCATTTCCCTGAGCTTGAATTTCTGAATTTTTCCCGAAGGCGTCGAAGGCATTGCATCGAGTACTTCGATGCGCTCTGGCACGTACTGCAGCGCGACTTTTTGCTCCTTGAGGTAGCGTACGAGCTCGGGAAGGTCGATCTGCTGGCCTGGCTTGGGCACGATGACCGCGCAGGCCCGCTCGCCAAGCCGCTCGTCCGGGTAAGCGACGATGGCGACCTGGGCGACTGCCGGGTGCCGATACAACAGCGATTCGATCTCCACGACCGGAATGTTCTCGCCACCGCGAATGATCACGTCCTTGCTGCGACCGGTGATGCGGACATAGCCGCGATCATCGAGTCGGGCCAGATCGCCGGTGTCAAACCAGCCATCCGGGTCGGTGTTGTTCCACTGCGGGCGTTTCAGGTAGCCGCCGAAATTCGAGCAGGCGCGAACCAGAAGTCTTCCGGGAGTGCCGGTGGGCAGTGCCGTGCCGTCATGATCAGCGATCTTCAGCTCGACCCCTGCCAAGGGCAGTCCGTCGGTGGTGAATGCCCGCTCATCGTCATCATCGAGCCGGATCAGTGTCACGGCACCGTTTTCACTCATCCCCCACGCGGATACGATCTTGGTGCCAAGCACCGCCCGCGCCTGTTCGACCAGCGGGCCGGGAATCGGGGCGCCCGCGCACAGGAAGGTCTTGAGGCTTGCCACCGGCGTCGAGCCTTCCGAGACCGCGCGGGTCAGATCGGTCAGGAACGGGGTGGATGCCATCGTGAACGTCGCCTTCTCGGCATTGATGTTCTGCACCGCTCGGGACGGCTCCCAGATATCTTGCAGCACCGCGCGCGCATTGAGCATGATCGGCATCATCAACCCATACATGAAGCCGGTCTGGTGTGCCATCGGCGAGGCCATCAGGATCACGTCGTCGGCATCGAGAGCCAGGCGTTCGGCGTAGGGGATGATATTGGCCATCAAGGTGTTAGCAGAGTGCATCACGCCCTTGGGCTCACCGGTTGTGCCCGAGGTGTAGATCAGCTGTGTGATGTCATCCGGACCCGGGCGATTATCCGAGAGGATTCTGGCTGCGTCGGGCTCCTGCTCCCAGGCCGGCGCGCTGAGTCGCGCCTCAAAGCTGTTGGGGCCATCGCCGTCGACGATCACCACATGCTCGAGATCGGGCAGATTCCCGCGAATGCCGTCAATCATCGCTTCATAGTCGAAGCCGCGAAACACCTTGGGGGCGATCAGCACTTTGGCCTCGCCATGCTTGAGCATGAAATTCAGTTCACGCTCGCGGAAAATGTGCATCAACGGATTGATGACCGCGCCGATTCGTGAGCAGGCCAGGTAGGTCAGCGTGAACTGCCACCAGTTGGGAAGCTGACAGGCGACTACGTCATTGCGTCGCACGCCGAGTCGATTCAGGCCAACGGCGATCCGATCGGCAAGCTGAGCCATTTCGCGATAAGTGAAGCGTCGCGTGCTACCGGTCTCGATGCGGGTTTCGGTCAGACCGATGCGATCCGGAAATTTGTCGACACAGGCCTGCAGATCATCATTGATCGTTCGGTCTTTCCAGAGCCCTTGCGCAATCATCTCGGCGCGGCGTGCTGGCAATAAAACAGCATCGAAATCCATCGTCGTCTCCTGAGGGCTCTTCGGCCCGTGATTATTCTGTGGTTTGCGCTGGGGGCGTTAGGTGTTGCGGGGGCGGGCGCTGGGTGTGGTTGCGAACTGATCAGTTCGGGACAAACTTTCGCCCGGCCCGGGTTCTTGCAATGATGGTTTTCATGATCTGTGCAGTTCCGTCCCCGATCTGGAAGCCGAGTACATCGCGCAAGCGCTGCTCCATCGGGCCGCGATCGTAGCCTCCGTGCCCAAAGCACAGCAGGCACTGATGGATCACGTCGTACGACAACTTTGGTCCCCACCACTTGGCCATGCCGGCTTCTGCGCTATGCGGCAGTCCGTGATCCTTCAGCCACAAGGTTTGCAGGCATAGCAGCCGTGCTGCCTCCACCTGGGTGTCGAGTTCGGCCAGCGGGTGCGTGACGCCCTGAAAGTGCGACAGTGGCCGATCGAACGCCTGCCGCTGCGTGATGTACTGCCAGGTTTCTTCGAGCGAGACTCGGGCGACCGCCAGCACTTGCAGTCCGATCAGCGCGCGTGAAAAGTCGAAGCCCTGCATGACCTGGACGAAACCTTTGTTCTCTTCGCCGAGTCGGTGGTCGACCGGAACGCGCACGTTTTCGAAGAACAATGAGCCTCGACCGATGGCTCGCTGGCCGTGACAGTCGAAGCGCGTTCGGGTGATGCCCGGCGTGTCCATCGGAACCAGAACTGCTGTGACACCGTGCGCTCCGGACTCGACGCTACCGGTGCGACCGAAGATGACCGCCGCATCGCACTGGTCGGCTGCCGAGATCGACGTTTTCTCGCCATTGAGCACATACTCGTCACCGACTCGATCGATCCGCAGGCGCAGGTTTGCAGCATCTGAGCCTCCCCGGGGTTCGGTGAGTCCGATGGCAAACAGTGCCTCGCCAGCGATCAGGCGTCGTAGCCACGGGGCAACCACGTCGGGACAGCCATGCTGCGCAAGGATTTGGCCATTGAGCGAGGCCAGAAGATTGATGTATGAGATGCTCAGGTCCGCGCGCGCAATCTCTTCATGGATTACGCCCGCAGCGAGTGAACCCAGCCCAAGGCCGCCGAAGCGCTCCGGCAGCTCGGGTGCGATGAACCCGAGTGTGCCCATTTCGTGCATCAAGTCGCGCTCAAGCTCGCGAGTCTGGTCCCGTAACTGGAAACCCGGTGCGACGCGCTCGGCGGCGAAGCGGGCCGCCTGTTCGGCCAGTGCGCGTAAATCTTCGTCCAGGTACGGGTTCATCCATAACGCTCCGGTTCAATGCTCGCCAAGAAGTGCAGGGCGTTGCTTTTGACATGATTTATGGGACAACATACTGACATAAAAATTGATATT
>JALRBB010000350.1 GCA_023257915.1 Quisquiliibacterium sp.
CAGGAAGTAATCCAGAGCGCCACAACCACCGCCGCCGAAGTGCTGAACCAGGTCGGTCGTCTGGGTCGCCTGCAGGCGGGCGCGCTGGCCGATCTGATCGTGGTGGACGGCAATCCCATGAAGGACCTCTCTTGCCTGCTCGGGCAGGGAGAGCGCATCCCGCTGGTGATCAAGAGCGGCCAGGTTCAGTTCAATCAACTCTGAGCGGGTTGTGCGACGAGCGCATCCTGTCGGGTCGGTGATTCATGATCACGACCGCGTCAGATCGGTGGGAAATACCGGGCGATATCCGCTTTGCGATAAGGCTTGTTCAGCACCGGACCCGGGATGTCGCTCGATCCGTCGGTCAGTGAACTCGCGTAGCCGGAGGCGAGCACCACGGTCATCCACGGGTACAGCCGCTTGACCTCGTGGGCGAGTGCGATGCCGTCCATCGTGCCGGGCATCACCACGTCTGAGAACAGCGCGCCGAATCTGCCCTTGCGCAAGCACTCGAGTGCCTCCTGGGCGGAATGGGCGACCTCGGTGCGATAGCCGAGCGACTCGAGCCAGGCGCCGCCAAGCTCGCACAGCTCCTCTTCGTCGTCGACGACCAGGATCCGGTCACGCGCTTGCGGATCTTCGCCGGAAACCGGCTCGTCGTGCTTGCCCGTGATCAGGTTTTCGAGCGAGCGGGCGAGCGCTTGCAGTCCCTGGCGTTGTGCTTCGGTCAGTGAGCGAGGAACCTGGTCGATCACGCACAGCGTGCCAAGCGCGTATCCGTTTGCGTCGCGTACCGGCACACCGGCATAGAAGCGGATGTTCGGGTCGTCCAGCACCAGTGGATTCGCCGCGAAGCGCGCATCCGTGGACGCGTCCGGAACTTCCATTGTCTGGTCGGGTTTCTGGATCGCATGCGCGCAAAATGCAAGCTCGCGCGCGGTCTGGGCGACTTCGAGGCCGATCTTGGCCTTGAACCACTGGCGATTTCGGTCAATCAGTGAAATCGCCGCGATCGGGGTGTCACAAAGCTCGCATGCCCGTTTGACGATCTGGTCGTACTCGGTCTGCGCCGGCGAGTCGAGCAGGCCAGTGGCCTGCAAGGCTTCGAGACGCCGATGTTCCAGCTGTTCGGCAGCTTCCGCGGCATTCGGATCAAGCGGCAAGTACACACACACTTTTGTGCCGAGGCCAGGTCTGCTCTCGATGGTCGCGTTGCCACCGAGCTGCTCGGCATAGCCTCGAACCATGGCCAGGCCAAGGCCGGTACCCTTGCCGCGTTCCTTCGTCGTGAAGAACGGCATAAAGGCTTGCGCCAGTACCGCCTGGCTCATGCCGCAACCGTTGTCGCTGACTTCGAGTACGCCATACCAACCGGGGGTCAGCCATTGCTTGATGTCGCCGGCCAGCGGATCAATCTGCTCGCGGAAGGTTCTCAGGGTCAGGACCCGGTCTGCCTGGTTGTCAGCCATCGCATCGCGGGCGTTGATCGCGAGGTTCAGCAGCACGTTACTTAGACCGCTGACGTCCAGCTTCGCCGGCAAGCCCCCTTCCTGGAGTTCGGTGTGTAGCGTGACCGACGCTCCGATCGAGGTCCTGACCAGCGGCAGCAGGTCCTCGACGATCGCGTTCAGGTCATGCAGGGTCACCTCGAGCGCCTGCCTGCGAGCGACCGCGAGCAGCGACTTGGTGACCTGTGCCCCCTTTAGCGCAGCACTGCGGGCGGTTTCGAGGCTACGGCGAGTCTGATCGTCGATCCTGGCGGTCGATTCAATCGCCAGATCGAGATTGCCGACGATCACCCCGAGCAGATTGTTGAAGTCATGCGCAAGCCCACCGGTCAATTGTCCGATCGCCTCCTGGGTCTGCAACTGACGCATCGCTGCGGTCGAATTGCGCTGGTCGGTCACATCCTGACCAACGAACAGAACATTTCGCGCTGCGGTGTCATCCTGGCCGGGAATGGATCGAGCGATCAGCGTGATCCAGCGCGTGTCGCCCGAAGGTCTGATCACCCGGCATTGCAGGTGCTCGGAAGTGCCGTCGCTGACCGCCAGGCGACCGAACGCCTGCTCGAGCGCCGTCCTGTCCTCAAGGTGCACATGATCGATGATGCGGCCAACCGCGGGCGCACCGTTAGGCTCCAGTTGCAGCAGACGTTGCAACGGGGCATTGGCGTAGAGCACCGTGCCGGATGGGTCGAGCAGGCAGATGTAATCGGCGACGTTTTCGGTGACCTGCCGGAAGCGTGCTTCGTTGCGAGCCAGCCTGGTTGTCGCGGCCTGTAACTCGCGCACTGTTTGCTGCAGCTCCTCGGTGCGCGCCTGCACCCGTTGCTCGAGCAAGGCCTTCTCGCGCTGTAATGCTTCGTTCAGGTTCTGCGTGACCAGCCGGGTGGCTTCAATTTGTGCTTCATGCGTTTTGGTTGAAGTGATGTCCACCCGGTAACCAACTGTCCCCCCGGCCGGGGTCTTGTGCTCGTCGATTCGCAACCAGCGCCCATCGGGCAGCTTTTGTTCGATCGGGCCACCCGGGTTGCGGTGCTGGGCAAGTCGCGTTGCAAGCCAGGCTTGCTCGCGACCGATCGCCTCCGGCATCTGCCCCTTTTGCAGGCCCTCGCGCAGGATGTCCTCAAAGCGCACCCCCGGGGCGATGTTGTCGATTAGCGGATACGTGTCCCGGTACGCCTGGTTGCAGATGACCAGCCGGTCGTCGGTATCGTAGACGACGAAGGCATCCGGCAGTGAGGCGATCGCCTCTGCGAGCAGCGTCTCAGCCCGAACGCGGCGGCGTTCGGTCTCGACCATTGTGGTGGCGTCGATCGCCACCCCCTGGTAGCCGACGAATTCACCGTTCTTGTCGAAGACCGGGCTGCCAGAAGTCTTTAACCACTGCACGCCGTTGGGGCCGCGACGCGGATAGACGAAATCCGCGAAAGGTTCATGTCGCTGGATCGCCAGCTTATGCTTTGCCCATTCGGCGGCACGCAGCTGCGCATCGTCAAAGCGGCTGCGCCCCCCGTATTCGACGGCGATCTCGCCGATCGGCTGCAGCGTGGCGGCGATTTCCTCGCGGGTCTTGCCGTAGTGCCACTGCGCGGGGACTCCAACGCAGCGCTCCACGCTCGCCGACATGTACACGAACCGATGCTGTGCGTCGGTCTCCCAGAACCAGCCGCCGGTGGCTAGCGCATAGCGCTCCAGCGACTCGGCCGGGACGAGGACAGATTGGCTGTTGGCGGGCTTGGGCATCGGGCGGCCTGGCACTCCTTGCTCAAAGAGGGCAGCCTGCGGGCCAGCGATGCGCTGCTGATCCGCACTTCTTTCAAGGTAACAGAAGACCAAGTCCGCCGCTGTGAAGGCTCCCGGCAGGTGATGCTTTTGTGGACCTTACTGCGCCTTTGGGCCGGAGCGCCCCTTCATCACCTGATCGAAAACGTTCACGCCAGCCTGGGGTGAGCGCGGATCCTCGAACGTGACCCGCCGGTTGACGCGTCGGTGCGGCCAGTAATCGGCGTTGGCGTAATGCTGGGTGGAGCGGTTGTCCCAGATCGCGATGCCGTTGCGTTCCCACTGGTGGTGCACCATGAAATCCGGGCGCTGCAACCAGTCGTAAAGAAACCGCAGCACTCCATCGCTTTCGCGCAGATCCAGGCCATTGATGCGTTTGGTAAAGGTCGAGTTCACATACAGGCAGTCGCGGCCGCTTTGCGGATGGCGCAGCACGACCGGATGCGACACCGGCTTGTACAGGCGCATGGCTTCGAGCAGGGCCTGCTCACCATGCCGAGCGAGCGCATCCCGAAAGCCGCTGACCTCCCAGGTGTGTGTGGCGCTCAGCCGGGCGAGATAGGCTTGCATCCCGGACGAGAGCGCCGCGAACGCCTTACTGGTGCTGACCCAGCAGGTGTTTCCGCCGGCCGGCGGGGTTTCGGTGATCTGGATTACGGTCCCCAGGGCGGGGTATTGCATCCAGGTGATGTCGGTATGCCACTGGTCGATGCCAGGAGGGCGATCGCGGTCGGACACGATCATTTCCACGTTGGCATGATCGGGCGAGCGTTCGAAAAACGATCCCGGAGATACCTTGCCGAACACGCCGGCCAGCGCCACATGCTGTTCGGCGCTGATCTGCTGTGGTCGCAAGAACAACACCCCGAAATCCCACAACGCCTGGCGCAGCTCGCGCTTGATCGGCGTGGTCAGCGGTTTGGTCAGGTCCAGTCCGTCGATCCAGGCCGCAAAACCGGGCATGCGCGGGGTGATTTGCAGATGCCGGTAACGCGATGTCAGCTCGATCGCATCGAAGCGGATCGGCCGGCGCCTCAGGTCCAGACCTTTGCGGGCTTGCGCGGCTGTCAGCGGGCGAATCGTCTTGTCGGAGTCTGGCATGAAGAACGCTCCCGAGGCCTGAGGCTTGGCCGATGGCAGATCGGGTCGATGTTGATCGGTTCGCCAGCCCTTGTCGAGCCGCGTGTGAGGGTGGCGCTCGCAGACGTGGTGCGCATGCTGGAATTCGGCGCGCATGGCACGCGATCGCAACGGCTATGATCAGCGTCTTCGGAACAGGCCAGCCCGCCGATGCGCGCCGGTCTGTCGCGCGACGGGTGCGCCGACGGCAGGGGGCTGACGATGAGGGTTGCGAGCACTGGCTTTGGCGCCGAGCACCGTGTTTGGTGGCGCAGATGAGCGCCGATCGGCAGGGGAGCGATACAGCGCCGGTTTCTGGGTCGTCCAGCCAAACCGCTCCGGCCTCTGGTGGCAAAGCCGCGTCATCAGACATTCAGCGCATCAAGGACGGGCCGATCCTGTCCACGCTGCTGCGCCTGGCAGTGCCCAATGTGCTGGCGATGCTGATGACGGTGCTGGTCGCGATTGCCGAAACCTTCTATGTCGGCCTGCTCGGCACCACGCAGCTGGCTGCGATGGCGCTGGTGTTTCCATTCGTGATGCTGATGCAGCAGATGTCGGCCGGCGCAATGGGCGGCGGCGTGTCGTCGGCGATCAGCCGCGCGCTGGGCGAATCGAATGAGCAGCGTGCGCAGACGCTGGCCTTTCATGCGTTGGTGATCGGCTTGGCGCTCGGCGTGTTCGCATCGCTGTTCTTTCTTCTGCTCGGCCCGGCGCTTTACCGGCTGCTTGGTGGTACCGACCAGGTGCTGGAGGTTGCGGTCCGCTACTCGACGACCTTCTTTTGCGGCGTTGTGCTGATCTGGCTGATGAACACGATGGCCTCGATCCTGCGCGGCACCGGCAACATGCGGATCCCCTCGCTCGGCATCTTCGGCGCCGCCCTGCTGCAGATCGTGCTTTCCGGAGTTCTCGGTCTGGGCCTGGGACCGATTCCGCGGCTTGGCATGGCCGGGATTGCGCTCGGCCAACTGCTGGCGATGGGCGCCGGGGTCGCATTCTTCGGCTGGTACCTGCTCGGCGGCAAGGGGCGGCTGACGCTGCGTCTGCGCGGCATCGCGATGCACGGGGAGATGTTTCACGACATCCTGAAGGTGGGTGCGCTGGCCTGCCTGTCGCCGCTGCAGTCGGTACTGACGATGCAGATCTTCACCGGCTTGATCGCTCGCCTGGGCACACTGCCGCTGGCCGGCTACAGCATCGGGCAGCGGCTGGAGTTCCTCTTGGTGCCGATCTCGTTCGGCATCGGGGTTGCGTCGGTGCCGATGGTCGGCATGGCAATTGGCGCCGGCAAGGTCGCGCGGGCCCGGCGTGTCGCCTGGACCGCCGGGCTGGTGTCGATGCTGAATCTGGCGGTGATCGGCTTGGTGGTCGCGATCAGCCCGGATCTGTGGGCCGGGCTGTTCACCTCGGACGAACAGGTGCTCGAGGTTGCGCGCCAGTACCTGCGCATCGCCGGGCCGGCGTTCCCCTTCTTCGGGCTCGGGCTCACGCTGTACTTCGCCTCGCAGGGCTCGGGCAAGATGCTCGGGCCGGTCACCGCCGCGCTGGTGCGTCCGGTGCTCGTGGCCGGCGTTGGCGGCTGGATGGCCTCGCAAAGCATGGAAGCTCCGGCTTACTTCGCGCTGGTTGCCGGAAGCCTGGTCGCCTACGGGCTGGCCACTGCGCTGTCAGTCAGACTGACTCGCTGGGGGCGGCACAGTTAGGGCTGGCGCGGCTTCCGGCCGCGCTAGCAGTGCCTCAGACCGGGTTCGACTTGGCGGGTAGGCCCAGCAACGCGCGCGCATCATCCGGCGTGGCGATCTCGCGGCCTTCCTGGCGCGCAATGTCGGCCGCGATCCGCACGATCTGTTCGTTCGGCGGGCAGTCGAGCTCCGGATACGCATAGTCGCCGATGCCCGGCGCGATGTGGCCGCCGAGCCGTGCAGACATCTGCGCCAGCGCTAGCAGATTGCCGCCGACCACGTTACTGGACCATTCGCAGCGCACCCCGGCGGGCAGAAAGCGCAGGTGCGCGTCGAGCCCGTCCGGCGTGCCCGGATGTCCGGTCAGGCACGGGCCGTCGGTCATGTTGACCAGGAAGTAGGCCGGCTGCTCGATCAGGCCCATCTCGATCATCGCCGCGGCGCGGCGCGTGAAGCCGACCGCCCAGGTGACCAGCTGTGGCTTGATGCCGACCCGTTTGAACTCGCGTGCGTAGCGCTCGAGCGTGTCGGTGCGGTTCATGTAGACCCGCTCCGCGTGCTCGAAACGTCCTGCCTGCGCGTCCCAGCTGTCCAGGTTCACCGAGCCGGTGTCGATCGGCGCGATGTCGGGTCGGGTTGCGGGATCGGCAGCCAGTTGGGTGACGCAGCGGATCCGCCCATCGGGGTCATCGTCATTGGCGAACCAGCCCAGCGTCGGGTGCACCAGAATGTCGCAGCGGGCGCGGATCTTGCGGATGATCTCGGCATAGACCTCGAATTCGTGCGACGGCGAGCCGTCGGGATTGCGCGCGTGAAAGTGCACGATGCTGGCGCCGGCCTCGCGGCAGCGCGCAGCAGTGTCGGCGATTTCGTCGGGGGTCCATGGCACATGCGGATTTTGGTCGCGCATCGCGTACTCGTTGATCCTTGCCTCGAGGATCATCTTGCTGGGCATCGTTGTCTCCTGGGTGATGCGGGGCTGGCCGGCGCGAGGAACGGTTCGGGCAGCGATGCATGCGACGATACCAGCAGCAAGGTGTGCAGCTGCTTTGGGTCAGAATATCGAGCGCTTGCGTCTGGCGATCGTAGAGTGATCGAGACCGAAACAAGTGGGAACCCTCACTGGATCCGCAGACCGGATAATCTTGCGACCCGATTCAGGAGCCGCCCGCATCCGGATTGGTTGGTGTTGCGGTGCGGATCGTGGTGTCAGTGGGTCAGACATTGGAGAGTGCCTTGGTCGTTGAAGCGGGAAATCAGAGCGTCAGGCCGGCAGGCGGGCAGGACGATGCGCAGCGAGCCGCTGCTGCCGAGCATCGGCCATCGGCCGGGGAAGATCCGCGCGAGTTGTTTTCGCTGGCAGGACGGGTCGCGCTGGTGACCGGCGCCGGGCGAGGGATTGGCGCTGCGATCGCACGGATGCTCGCGCGAGCCGGTGCCGAAGTTGTACTGGTCTCGCGCACCGCCAGCGAACTGCAGGCGGTCTGCGATGAGATCACCCGTTTCGGTGGCCGGGCGAGGGCGAGCGTCGGCAGCGTGACCGATCGTGCAGCGATGCGCGCGCTGATCGATGCCTTGCCGCAGCTGGACATCGTCGTGAACAACGCCGGCAACAACATTCCGGAGCCCTTCGTTGAGGTCAGCGACGAGCATCTGGATGAACTGCTTGAGCTGAACACCCGCTCGGTGTTCACGATCGCGCAGGCCGGCGTGCGCAAGATGCTGCAGCATCCACAGCGCAAGATGCGTGGCGGTGTGATCATCAACATCTCGTCGCAGATGGGGCATGTCGGCTCCCCCAATCGCACCGTGTACTGCATGACCAAGCATGCGGTCGAAGGCCTCACCAAGGCCATGGCGGTTGAGCTTGCGTCGGAGGCGATCCGGGTGTGCAGCGTCGCGCCAACCTTTGTCGACACGCCACTCGTGCGCCGCATCATCGACACACCCGAGAAAGAACAGTTTGTGTTGTCCAGCATCCCGGCAGGCCGGCTGGCTACCGAAACCGATATCGCCGCCGCAGTGCTTTACCTCGCCTCGCCGGCGGCGTCGATGGTCACCGGGACCAGTCTGGTTGTTGACGGGGGTTGGACCGCGCGCTGAACAGGCTTCGCCGCGGACGGGCCTCGCACCGGACCTATGGCCTAGAGCGGCACGGGGGCAAGTTGCCCGAGGTCGCGACGGCGATGGTCCAAGGCGGTTTTCGCATTCACTAGCAAACGGAGCTACGACATGGCTGGTACCAAAGGCTATATTTTCGCGGAACTCGATATCACCGACGCCGCGTATTTCTACGACGAGTACATGCCGCGAGTGCGGCCAGTGCTGGAAAAATACGGCGCGAAGTTCCTGATCGGTGACGACAAGCCGCGGGTGCTCGAGGGCGATCGAATCGTGAAGCGCATTGTCTTCATCGAGTTTGAGAGCCCGCAGCGCGCCGACGAGTTTTATCACTCGAAGGACTACCAGGACGTGATCGGCTACCGCTTCCGGTCTGCGAACGCGCACCTGTATATGCTGCAGGGTTTGGACCCGTCAGCCTGATTGCACAGGCGAGCCATTCAGCGAGAAAGCCAGGAGAGTTTTGTGAGTGATGCAGGGCAGTTCGATTACGTGATCGTCGGCGCAGGTGCCGGAGGTTGTGCGCTTGCCAACCGTCTGTCGCGTGACTCCTCGGTGCGGGTGCTCCTGCTTGAGGCGGGCCCCGAGGACACGAACGTCTGGATGAAGATTCCGGCCGGCGTGCCGCGTGTGGTCGCCGACCCCAAGGTCAGCTGGAACTATGTTTCGGAACCGGAGCCGGGTCTGAACAATCGCCAGATCGCCTGGCCGCGCGGCCGCACACTCGGCGGCAGCAGCTCGATCAATGGCCTGGTCTACATGCGCGGCACCCCAGCTGATTACGATGGCTGGCGCGAGATGGGCAACGAGGGCTGGGGCTGGAGCGATGTGCTGCCCTACTTCAAGCGCGGCGAGCGGCATTTCGGTGGCGAAAGCGCACTGCATGGCGCCAATGGGGAACTCCGGGTCTCGCCGCTCACCGAGCCGCATCCGGCCTCGGATGCGTTCATCGAAGCGGCGGTCAATATCGGCATCCCGCGCAACGATGACTTCAACGGGCCGCAGCAAGAAGGCGTTGGCTATCTGCAGTTCATGATCGGCGATGGCGAGCGCTCGTCGGGTGCGTCCGCATTTCTGCATCCGGTGCGCGATCGGCCGAACCTGAAGGTGCAGACCGGTGCGCTGGTCGAGCGCGTGTTGCTCGAAGGGCGGCGCGCCACCGGTGTGCAGTACTCGCTTGGCGGGCAGTCGATGCGGGCGCAGGCGGGCGAGGTGATCCTGTGTGGCGGGTCAGTCAACTCGCCGCAATTGCTGATGCTGTCCGGAATCGGCCCCGGCGCGCAGCTTGCCGAACACGGCGTGGCCCTGGTCCATGACCTGCCCGGGGTCGGCAACAACTTGCATGACCACATGTATGCGCACTGCCTGGCGCGTGTCGACGAGTCGTTCTCGATCAATCGTCAGATCTCGAGCAAGCTGCGAATGATCCCTGAGGTACTGCGCTATCTGGTTTCACGGCGCGGGCTGCTGAACTCGGCTGCGGCGCAGGTTGGTCTGTTCACGCGGACCAATCCGGAGCTGATCTGGCCTGATCTGCAGCTTCAGATGCGGCCGTTCAGCATGGTCAGTAACGGCGGCATGTATCAGACGGTGCCTGAGCCGAAGATCACCGCATCCTGCGCGCTGCTGCAGCCGCACTCGCGCGGCTCGATCACGCTGCGCTCGGCTGATCCGCGCGAAGCGCCGCGCATGCTGGCCAACTACCTGACTGATGCACGCGATCTGCCGCCGCTGCTGGCCGGCATCAAGATGATCCGAAAAATTTTCATGGCCGAGCCGTTGGCGCAACACGTCACCGGCGAGGAGTTGCCCGGGCCGGGCGTGCAGACCGATGAGCAGATCATCGAGTACCTGCGTAACAACGGGCAGTCGATGTACCACCCGGTCGGCTCCTGCAGCATGGGCCCTGACGGCGACGAGATGGCGGTTGTCGATGCACGCTTACGGGTGCGCGGCATCCAGGGGCTGCGGATCGCGGACGCTTCGGTGATGCCGAAGGTGCCTTCCGGAAACACGAACGCGCCGACGATCATGGTCGCCGAGAAGGCGGCCGACATGATCGTCGAGGACGCGCGCGCCGGCCGGCGCTGAATCGACCCGCAGCCGGCTGCTGCAGATCAGACGCCGCGGGCGCCGCTGGCCATGAAGCCGCCGTCGACCGGCAGTGCAACCCCGTTGATGTAGGCCGCGGCGTCCGACGCCAGGAAAGCCGCGGTCGCAGCGATCTCGGTGGTCAGCCCGTAGCGCCCCGCCGGGATCGCAGCTGCGTACTGGCGCCGGAACTCGGGGCTGTGCAGCACCTGCGTCATCGGCGTGTCGACCGGACCCGGGCAGATCGCGTTGGCGGTGATGCCCAGTTCGGCCAGTTCAGCGGCCATTTGCCGCGTCAGGCCGATCACCGCGGCCTTCGAGGTGCCGTAGGCGGTGCGACCCTTGCCCACCGCGCGCATGCCGGCCACCGACGCGATGCTGATGATCCTGCCCCAGCCTTTGCGCGCCATCTGCCGGCCGGCATGCTGGCTGCACAGCAGCACGCCGTTGACGTTGACGTTCATCGTCGCGAGCCAGTTCTCGAGCGGAAACTCCAGAAACGGAAAGGTCTTTGCGATGCCGGCGTTATTGACCAGGATGTCGCAGCCGCCATGATCGCGCTCCACCTTGGCAAAGGCGGAGGCGATCGAATCGGGCGAGCCGACGTCGATCTGCAGTGCGGTGGCCGAACCGCCAGCGTCACGGATCCGGGCGGCGGTGTCGCCGGCCTTGTCGATGTCCAGGTCGGCGACGATGATCGCGATACCGTCCTGCGCGAGCCTCTCGCAGATCGCACCACCGATCCCGACCGCACCACCGGTCACCAGGGCTGTCCTTGCGTGGCTGCGGCTTGTCTGACTCATCTCGGCCTTATTCCATTCAATGCGAAAAGTCGCGAGTTTACGAAGATTTCCGGCGCGTGCCTGCTGGATGCGCCCACCCAAAGCGCCCGCCGCTACAGTAAGCTCTCGGCATGATAATTGAACGCCCCGTCCAGCCGGCCCCGTCGCTGCGTCAGATGCTCGCCGATTTCGGCCCGATCTACGCGGCTAATGGCCTGATCGGCCAGCAACACATCTTCCGGGCCGCGCGGGATGTATTCCACGAACTTCGAGGAAGACAGGAACACACGCATGAGCGACGGCTTCGACGAAGGGCGCAGATATCGCTTCCTGCAAAAGCCTTTTACACAGGAAGTATTGGCCCGGACGGTGCG
>JALRBB010000503.1 GCA_023257915.1 Quisquiliibacterium sp.
GTCGCCAGTCCGTCTGCCCTTGCAGGCGATCTCCGTGGCAGGCAGCGCAGTGCTGCCGATACAGTTGACCGCCGAGTTCCAGGTGCGACGCATTCGCTGCAGACAGCGCAGGAAGTGCAGCGCCGGGCCCGAACACATTCCACCATCCAGCCAGCGCGAGCGCGGCCGCTGCAGTCAACGCCAGCCAGAGCCAGACACGGCGCAGCCCCCGACGAGGCATCGAACGATCAGCCTCTCCCATGTCCGCGTCAACGCCCGGCTGCAGACTGCTCAGATGACCGACGCGGAGCAGCCATCCATCGGCACGATCGCACCCGACACATAGCTGGCTCGCTCCGAGGCGAGAAACAGCGCGACCTGAGCGACTTCCTCGGGCGACGCCATCCGGCCCATCGGAATACGCGCGACTTCTTCGGCCAGGATCTCCTCCTTGCTCTTGCCGCTGGTACGCGCGGCAGCCGCGAGGCCTTCATCAACGCGATCGGTGCGCGTCAAGCCAGGGTTGATCGCATTGACGCGAATCCCCTGCCCTGCGTATGCGCGTGCCAGACCGACGGTCGAGAGCATGAGCGCCGAGTTGGCTGCCCCTCCTGCGATATGGAAATGACTCGCAGCTCGCCCGCCTTGTCCAATGATATTGACGACATTGCCGGCTCCGCGCGCGGCCATTCGGTGTACGACGGGCTGAATCACATGCACGTAGCTGAAGTATTTCGCGTCCATCGCCTGGCGAAACGCCGCCGGATCGAGCTCTTCGGGCGCATAGCGCCGCGCAGCGCCTGCCGAGTTGATCAGAATCGCGATCGGACCAATCTCACGCTCGATGCGCTCGACCACTTGGGCGGCAGATTGTGGATCGATCAAATCGGCAGCAAAGCTCTTCATCGCCAAGCCCTGCGCCTGCAGGGCACGCTCGGCGGCATCCAGATTTTGCTGGCTGCGCGAGACGCCAGCCACGATCACGCCCTCGGCTGCCAGCGCCTGCGCGCAGGCCAGCCCGATTCCCTTGCTCGCTCCAGTCACCAGGGCAATCTTGCCCGACAAGCCCAGATCCATGCTGAACGCTCCGATTGAAGTTTGAATGCGCAGTGTAAGCCCCTGCCGGCCCCACGCGCAGCGCCACGCCATGAAAAAGGGGCGACGGCCGGAATAGTCGGTCGAGCGCCCCAAAACACCAGGAGGACGGTGTTCTCGGAAGGCTAGCGGGGCTCTTTCCCGATGTCTTTGCGAATGCGCAATTCACTTCGGAGCGCAAACGCGCAGTCGTACCCTTAGGGAACGATCAACAGGTCGGTCCTTAGCTGCTGCGCGAGGTTCTGCACGACGCTGCCAAGCGCCTGCTCTTCCCAGCGCGGACCTGAATGCTTTCCGATCGCCACCAGATCTGCGTCGAGTTCCACGCTTGCCTGCAAGATGGCTTCAACCGGATGACCATGCACCAGCCGCAGCTTGGCACGTCGCCGGCTACCTCCCCGGATCTGTTTCCAGTGCTGCTCCAAACGCTTGCTGATGGCAAGTCGCTCCTGCTCTTGATAAAGCCGCAACTCATCGATCGCACGGCCCAGAACCGACAAGGCTGCCTCCAGTTCCCCACGAAACGCATGCATCAGTGTGAGCTCACCGCGAGGAGACAGCGCCCGCGCGGTCTTCTCGATAAGCGCGGCCCGCTCCCCGAGGTCGGTCGCCACCAGCCGCGTTCGATAGTTGCCGTCGGCGCGTTCGCGCACCAGCAATACCGGCAGCAAACTGGACCACAGCACACGCAGCGCGGTGGCGCCGATCGAGCGAAGTTTTAGCCCGGACCCACCACGCGGTGCGAGCACGATCAGATCCACTTCGCGGGCGCTCGCAAATGCAGCAATTTCATCGGCCGGATGGCCCGGCACCAGATGCGACTCGACGCGAATCGCATGATCAGCACGCAACGACTGCGCGAGCTTGTCGAGCTGGGCTCGCGCGTCATTGAGCGACGGCGCATTACCATCACCGAACAACTTGCTGAGCATGCCGTCGCCTTGTGACCAACGCCCTTGCGCGGGCACATGCAGCAAGTGCAGCGTCGCACGATGGTGATGCGCCAATTGCGCAGCGCGTTGCACTGCGCGCATCGCGTGACGCGAGAAGTCGGTCGCGGCAAGTATCGATTTCATCACGCCTCCTTGCTGGAGTCACCCACCCGGCGAACAAACCGCTACTTGCCCGCGAGCGCCTCTTTTTCCATCAGGATATAGGTGTTGTAGGCGTTGACCCGGTTCGCGGCCTTGAACGCAGGCAGCTTCTCAAAGCGCGACCAGTCGACCCGGGCGTAGGCCTCCTCGAATCCGCTCATCTCTTCGACCGCGCGCCCCATCTGCTCGCGCAGGAATACCAGGTAGTCGCGGGTCATCTTCAAGTCCCGCGCCGCGTCCTCGGACGCCGGGCCATGTCCACCGACCAGAATACGCGGATTGCGTCCGATCAGACGTTCGATCGCAGCCAGCCAACCCTTGCTGTCGGCGTCGCCGACGAACGGAACCCGCCCGGCAAACATCAGATCGCCGGCGAACAGCACGCCTTCCTCATCGACCAGCATCATCAGGTCTTCCGGCGTATGCGCCGGACCGACATTGATGATCCGAAACGTCAGGCCACCAAGCCGAAAATCAACATCTCCGTCCAGGTAGCGATCCGGGGCGATCACGCGACTGGTCTCGTTGACCCAGGGCGCCAACGACTGGCGTCGCTCTTCAAGCCGGCGTGCGGGGGCCTCGGTGGCCAGGTAGTCGCGCACCAAACGGTGCGCCCAGATCTCGGCACCCGCTTCCTTGAACGCCTGCAAACCGTAGAAGTGGTCCGAGTGATAGTGACTGATGATGACTCGACGCACCGGTTTGTCGGTGAGCTTGCGAATCTGCGCGAGCAGTTCTGCGCCCAGAGAGGGCGTGCCGAGTGCATCGAAGACAACGACCCCCTCGTCGGTGATCACAAACCCGGCATTTGAGTTGTAGCCGTTATTCGACGTCGAGATCGGCCCGGAATCTCCCTGCACGAAATAGCTTCGCGGCGCGAGCTTCCGTGGCTGGACCTTGACGGTCAAGGGCTCGTAAGCGCCGGCCTGGGCGCCGGCCGGCTCGGCAAGCCAGAACAGCGCCAGCATCAGCAACACGCTTGCGGTCAGCCCCCGCATTGCAGGCCCAGCGCTACAGCAGCTCACAGTTCGATATCGGCCAGAATCGCATCGATACCGGCCTGCGCGCACGCCTGATCCGCCTCACCACCTGGTGCACCGGATATGCCGATCGCACCAACGACCATGCCGGATGCCTCAATCGGCAATCCGCCACCCGCGGCGATCACACGCGGCAGCTCTCGAATTCCGCTCATCGGCTTGCCGGCCTGCGTTTCGGCAGCCAGCGCAAGGGTCGACTGCCGGAACGATGCGGAGGTCCAGGCCTTGTTGATCGCGGTGCG
>JALRBB010000072.1 GCA_023257915.1 Quisquiliibacterium sp.
TGCCAGGCGCGACTGCTTGATCGCGCGTGACTTGTAGCCACGAACCGTGTCGGCGATCTCGGCCAGGTAGCGCGAACGGCCGGGCGGCACGATCACAACCTGGCTGCTCGAATGGCGCGCATCGACTGCCGGCAGCCTTCCGGGGCGGCCCAGTGGCAGCTTCAGACCCAGTTCCTCGAGCCGCGGCAACATGCCCTGGTACAGCGCGGTGACGCCGTCATCGTTAAAGCGTGAGGCTTGCGTTCCGAACACCGGCATCTTTTCGAGCGGCGTGGTCCACAGTTCGCCATTGCGCTGCACCTGTTTGGCCACGTCGCGTAGCGCATCCATCGCACCCTTGCGGTCGAACTTGTTGATCGCCACGAAGTCCGCGAAGTCGAGCATGTCGATTTTCTCGAGCTGACTGGCGGCGCCGAATTCCGGCGTCATCACGTAGAGCGTCGCATCCACCAGCGGCACGATCGCAGCATCGCCCTGGCCGATGCCCGAGGTTTCGACCATGATCAGGTCGAACCCGGCCACCTTGCAGGCGGCGATCACATCGGGAAGTGCCTGGCTGATCTCGCTGCCTGCTTCGCGGGTGGCCAGCGAGCGCATGTAGACCCTGGGCGAGTCGATTGCGTTCATGCGGATCCGGTCGCCAAGCAGCGCGCCGCCGGACTTGCGCCGGGTCGGATCCACGGAAATCACCGCAAGACGGGTCTGGTCGTCCTGGTCCAGGCGCAGCCGGCGTACCAGTTCGTCGGTCAGCGAGCTCTTGCCGGCACCGCCGGTGCCGGTGATGCCGAGCGTTGGTGTCGTCGAGGTGTCGGCCTGGCGACGCAGTTCGGCGAGCAGTGCAGCATCGAGCTTGCCGGCTTCGAGTGCGGTGATCAGCTGAGCCAGCACTCGGTGGGTGCGAGCCAGTGCGCTATTGGTCTGCTCGGCGGATAGTCCTGATGCCGGTACGGAAAGGGCTTCGAGCGAAGTGGGCGCATACTGCGTGAGGTCTGCATCGCAGCGCTCGAGCATGTCGGCAATCATGCCGGGCAGACCCATCTTCTGTCCGTCTTCCGGACTGTAGATGCGCTCAACCCCGTACTCATGCAGCTCGCGGATCTCTGACGGTACGATCGTGCCGCCGCCGCCGCCGAACACCTTGATGTGTTCGGCACCCGCTTCGCGCAACAGATCGATCATGTACTTGAAGAACTCGACATGTCCGCCCTGGTATGAAGACACCGCGATGCCGTGCGCGTCTTCCTGCAGCGCGCAATCGACGATCTCGCGCACCGAGCGGTTATGACCGAGGTGAATGACTTCGGCACCCTGGCTTTGCAGGATCCGTCGCATGATGTTGATCGAGGCGTCATGGCCGTCAAACAGCGACGCGGCGGTGACGAAGCGCACCTTGTTGAGGGTTTGCCGGGGAGCAAGCTTGGGCTGATTCGAGAGGTCGGTCATGCGGACACCCGTTCGGGCATGGCCTAACCGTGACGCACTCCGGCGGACTCAGTCGCACGAAAGCGCGCGCCGGCAGGCGCGGATGGCGGGAAAACGACGAATCCTCCAGCGTAATTGACGTTTACGTAAGGGTCAATTTGTAGGCGCGTTTGAAAGGCTGTTTTTCGCACAATGTGAGAAATCGCGGGTCAGGCGGTTTGCGGCTCGCCGCTCTGTCTTATCCTTGACCGGGAAGCCGCCACACAGCCGTCATGACGAAGCGCCACAGCAAGCAGCGGGGGAGCCGATGAACGACAGCCAGCCGACGCAGCAAGATGCCCAGCCGCCGGACCGTGGAGCCGGTCTGCAACTGCCCAAGCCGCGCAAGATTCCGGTCACCGCGGTATTCGGCTGGATCGCGCGGGCCTGGGACGACATGGGCGGTACCGGGTTTCGCGGTGTGTTCTACGGCGGCGTGTTCGCCATGATGGGATTGCTGATCACGGTGGTTTACGCAACGCACTGGCAGCTGACGATGGGCTTGACCGCCGGCTTCTTCCTGGTGGGACCGTTCGTCTGTACCGGCATCTACGAGTTGTCCCGCCAGCGTGAACGCGGCGAGCGCGCCGATCTGTTCGCAACTCTGACCTGCTGGCGCCGGAATCTTGGTGGCGTCGCGTTTTTTGCAGCGATAGTCACGTTCGCGATGATTGTCTGGGCACGGGTGTCGATTGTGCTGTTCGCCCTGTTTTCGACCACCGATTTCCCTACCTTGCAGAGCATCCTCGGCCAGATCATATCGTTCGAAAATCTGGAGTTTTTACTGGTCTGGTCTGGGGTCGGATTCCTCTTCGCATCGCTGGTGTTTGCGATCTCGGTGGTGGCCATTCCCTTGCTGATTGACCGGCGCATCGACACGATGATGTCGATCTTCACCAGCGTGCGGGTGCTTTATGCAAACCCCGGGCCGATGTATCTGTGGGCCTTTCTGATCGTGCTGTTCATCGGCCTCAGTTTGCTGGCCTACATGTGGCCGCTGGTAATCACCGCGCCACTGATCGGGCATGCCAC
>JALRBB010000103.1 GCA_023257915.1 Quisquiliibacterium sp.
GTGTCCGGGCCACAGGCCTCGCGCGCCGCGTCCACTGCCGCACTCGGCACGCTTGCTGCAAGCTCGCGAAACAGGGTGGCAGCGCGCCCCAGAGGCGGCGCATCGGTGACAACCAGCTCGACGTCGGCCGGTACCGCGGCGGCGATCGCCTTCGCGTAGCGTTCGCCGCTGGCCGCAAACACCAACCCGGGGGTCAGCAGCCGGATCACATGACGCAGCTTTTCATGGTCCTGCGAGATCAGCGAATACGCGGTCGACACCGGTGCGATCGGCACCCCGACCAGCAAGGCGGCGAGCATCAGCTGGCCATGTTCGAGATCATTTTCGGACAGGATCACCAAAGGCCGCTCGGCGGACAATCCGCGATCGAGCAAGGCCTGCCCGATCGCCCGCGCGCTTTGCAGGGCCTGCACATAGCTCAAACGCTGCCACTGCCCGTCGGGGCCGCGCTTGGCCAGATAGGTGTGCTCGGGGGTCTCTTGCGCCCAGCGCAGCAGCCGGTCGCTCAGACGATGCGGGTAGGGCTGCAGCGCCGGCTCCGAGTGCAGATTGATCTGTCCGCCGTCCAGATGCTCGAGCACTGCCGACCCGATGCCGAATCGCATCGCACGAAAGCGCGCGCCCGCAGCGTTCACCGCTGATCTCCAACCTTCGAGGCGCGCTTTTCCAGAAACGCCCGCATCCGCTCCTTGGCGGCCGGATCGCTCTGCGTGATCGCGGCCATCAGCGCCTCCATGAAAAAACCATCCTCCATCGGCTGGCTTGCGATCCGCGGCAGCGCGTGCATGACCGCGTAGTTCGACAGGGGCGCGTTGGTGGCGATGCGTCGCGCGAGCTCCTGCGCACGCGCAAGTCCCTCGCCCGGTCCAACCAGGTAATGCGACAAGCCAAGCTGCTGTCCCTCGTCGGCGGTGAGTACCCGACCGGTCAGCATCAGGTCGGTCATGCGCGAAAAACCGATGATGCGCGGAATGCGCACCGACCCGCCACCGCCGACGAACAAGCCGCGCTGCCCTTCCGGCAGCGCGTAGAACGCACTCGGTTCGGCAACCCGCACATGCGTGGAGCAGGCAAGCTCCAGGCCACCGCCAACGACCGCGCCGCACAACACGCTGACGACCGGCACCCGCCCGAACTGCACCCGCTCGAACGCCGAGTGCCACATCCGCGAATGCTCGATGCCGCCGAACACGTCATGATCCTTTAATTCGGACAAATCCAGCCCGGCGCAGAAATGATCCCCCTCGCCGTGCAGCACCACCGCGTTGACCTCGGCCGGCAGCTCCTCGAAGCTGCGCTTGAGCTGCCCGACCAGGCTGTCACTGAGCGCGTTGCGTTTGGCAGGGCGCGCGATCCGGATCGTCGCGATATGGTCGGCAATCTCGATCGCCAGTTGTGGCTTGCTGCTCATGCTCATCGAATTCGGATTCCGTCAAAAACAGGCGCGTAAAAACAAGAGCGGCCGATGTCGCACCAAGCCGGTGCAAGACAAAGACCGCGACCGGATTGCCCTCAGGCGATCCGCAACCGGCTTACTTCGTGTGCTTGACGATCAGGGACCGGGCGCTCTCGAGCAGCGCCTTGCCGTCATGACCCTTGCCGGTCATCTCCTTGACCCAGTCGTCGTCGACCCGATCCGCAGCCTGCTTGAAGGCCTCATATTCGGCTGGCGAAAATCGATAGACCACATTGCTGCGCCCGTCGACCGACTTGCGCCCGGGCACGTCGTTGCCCTGCTGAACCTTGCCGAGCCAGCCGGAAGTCTCCAGCCCGGAATTGGCATCGATGACCTTCTTCAGATCGGCCGGCAGCGAGTCGTACTTCGCCTTGTTCATCGCCATCACAAACGTGGTGGTGTACAGCGCCGGCTTGGTCGGGTCGAACTCCGAATGGAATTTCGCCAGCTCGTTGACCTTGACCGCGGGCACCACCTCCCAGGGAATCACCGCGCCGTCGATGACGCCCTTGGACATCGCATCCGGAATCTGCGGCAAGGGCAGACCAACCGGTGTGGCGCCGAGCGTCTTGAGCAGGTTGGTGGTCAGGCGGGTCGGGCCGCGCATCTTCAGGCCCTTCAGGTCGGCCACCGACTTGATCTGCTTGCTCTTCGTATGGAACAGACCGGGACCGTGCACATGGGTGGCGATCAGCTGCACGTCCTTGAACTCGTCCTTCGCGTTGGCCTGCACGTACTCCCACATCGCGCGGGATGTGGCCTCGGCATTGGTCATCGTGAACGGCAGCTCGAACACCTCGGTGCGCGGCATGCGGCCCGGCGTGTTGCCGACCAAAGTCCAGACAACATCGACCACGCCGTCCCGCGCCTGGTCATACAGATTGAACGGCGTGCCGCCAAGCTGCATCGCCGGATAGCGCTCAAATTTGATCTTGCCGCCAGAGTCTTGCTCGATCTTGTCCATCCAGGCGGTGTGCATGTTCTTCCACACCCCGGACTGCGGCGACATGAAGGTGTGGAACTTCAGCGTGACGGTCTGTGCCCAGGCACCGGTGGTCGCAGCTAGGCCCAGGGCGGCCGCGAGCACGAGGCGTTTGAATTTCATCGCTTGTCTCCGTTATCGATATTTGGTTACCCGGGAAGGCCGGGGTCGGACCGGCTCATTTTATGCGGGTTGCGATCCAATGCGATAGAGTCCCGCGATACGCCGCCAACGGCGAAACCGAACAACAAACCCGGAGGCTTGGATGCCATTCGCGATCAACGACGGAGCAAGAATCTACTGGCGAGAAGATGGCCGCCCGGACGCACCGCCGCTACTGATGGTCGGATCGCTGGGCAGTGACCACTCGATGTGGAACCCGGTGATGCCGGCGCTGGCCGAGCGCTTTCGCGTCATCCGTGTCGACAAGCGCGGCCATGGTGCCTCGGACGCGCCGCAGGGTGACTATGCGATGTCGCAGCTCGGCAGTGACCTGCTCGCGGTGGCCGATGCGGCTGGAGTCCAGCGCTTTCGCTACATGGGCCTGTCGATCGGCGGCATGGTCGGCATGTGGCTGCTCGGCAATGCCCCCGATCGGCTTGAACGCGTCGTGCTGACCAACACGTCGGCGCGCGTCGATCCGAACACCTTCAGCGACCGGATCGCCGCAGTGCGCGCCGGTGGCATGGCCTCGATCGCCGACACCGTGATGGGGCGTTTTTTCACACCGGCCTATGCGAAGTTGCGCACCGTGCATCACGAAACCGTTCGCCAGGTGCTGCTCGCCTTGCAGCCCCATGGCTACATCGGCTGCTGCACCGCGATCCGTGACATGCGGATCGCCGAGGCGCTGCCCCGGGTCAGCACGCCGACGCTGGTCGTGGCCGGAACCTACGATGTCTCGACATCGGCCGAACAAGGTCGCTGGATCGCGCAGACGATTCCGGGTGCGCAATACCTGGAGCTGCCGACCGCGCATTTTTCGCCCTCCGAGCAGCCGGGTCGCTTCGCCGACGCTGCGGTTCGCTTTTTGCTCGACGATGCATCGGTCGAGGCAGCGCTGGACGCCAGCACCTTGCGGCTGGCGGCAATCGCCCAGGCGATCGCACTCAGCGATCCCGAGTCGTTTGCGCGCTTGGTCGCCGAGGGTTTCCGCCAGGGACTGGATGCCGGTGAGTTGCAGGCGCTGATCGCGCACTCAGGCTCGGCGGCGCGGCCTGGAAAGACCGATGCATTTGTGCGGCTGGCCACCGAACTGCAGGCTGCCCACGAGTCGGCGACCCGCCCGAGCTGACCGGCGTCTGCACGCGCGGAAAACCGGTCATGGCACGACTGTTCGAGTGGCTCGCCAAGGCGCTGGCACTGGCTGGCGGACTGCTGGTGGTTGCGATCGCGCTGGTCACAAGCGGCAGCATCACCGGGCGCTGGCTGTTTGGCGAACCGCTGCTCGGCGACACCGAGATCGTCGAATACGGCATGGCGGTGGTCGTCGCGTGCTTCCTGCCGATCTGCCAGTGGCGTGGCGAGAACATCATCGTCGACTTTTTCACGGCCCGATCCAGTTCACGCACCCAGGCCCGTCTCGATCGCTTCGGCACGCTGCTGCTGACGCTGATGATGGGGCTGATTGCGTGGCGCACCGGCGTGGGCGCCCTGGATCAGAAAAACTCCGGGTCGATGACGATGCTGCTGCAATGGCCCGACTGGATCGCCTATCTGCTGATGACCGGACCGATCGCGCTGACCGCTTTGATGGCGCTGTACACCGCAATCACCGGCCGCAATGGCAGCGGCGCGCACGCACGCGACCCGCTGCCAGGCGGCGCGCCGCTCGAGAACCGCTGAGATGACACCGCTCGCCCTCGCGCTGCTGTTGTTCGCGATCATGCTGGTGCTGATGGCGCTGCGGGTACCGATTGCGGTTGCGATGTTTGCGGCCGGCCTTACCGGCTACCTGATGAAAGCCGGCTGGCTGCCACTGGCCGCGCACCTGAAGACCTATGCGTATGCGCGCTTCTCGAGCTACGACTTGTCGGTGATCCCGCTGTTTCTGCTGATGGGCCAGTTTGCGACGCAGGGCGGACTGTCGCGCGCCCTGTTCAAGTTTGCCGCGGCGGTGCTCGGCAACTTTCGTGGCGGCCTCGCAATGGCCTCGGTGGTGGCCTGTGCGGCATTCGGCTCAGTGTGCGGCTCGTCGATCGCCACGGCAGCGACCATCGGCTCGGTGGCGCTGCCCGAAATGAAGCGTCACGGCTACTCGGGCCGACTGGCCACCGCGACCGTGGCAGCCGGCGGCACGCTGGGCATCCTGATCCCGCCGTCGGTGATCCTGGTGGTCTACGCGATCCTGACCGAGCAGAACATCGCCAAGTTATTTGCCGCAGCCTTCGTGCCGGGTCTGATCGCGATGCTCGGCTACATCATCGCGATCGGTCTGTACGTTCGGCTGGTGCCCGGCCACGCACCCGAGCATGACAAGGTCTCACGCGAGGATCTGTGGCAAAGCGCGCTCGGGGTGTGGCCGATCGTGGCGATCTTCCTGGTGGTCTTCGGCGGCATCTATGGCGGCGTGTTCACGCCGACCGAGGGCGCGTCAGTCGGCGCCGCTGCCACCTTTCTGACCGCGCTGCTGCGACGCGAGATGAGCTGGCCGAAGTTCCGCCAGAGCGTGTACGCAACCGCCCAGGCCTCGGCGATGATCTTCATGATCTTCCTGGGAGCCGACATGCTGAACTCGGCACTGGCGCTGAGCCAGGCACCGAACCAGATGGCCGAGGCGGTCGCGGCACTGGGCTGGCCGCCACTGGCGATCGTCGCCGGCATCCTGGTGTTTTACGTGCTGCTCGGCTGCGTGATGGACGAGCTGTCGATGATCCTGCTGACGATTCCGATCTTCTTTCCGATGGTCATGGCGCTCGACCTGGGCATGGACAGCCAGGACAAGGCGATCTGGTTTGGGATCCTGGTGCTGATGGTGGTCGAGATCGGACTGATCGCGCCACCGGTCGGGCTGAATGTGTACGTCGTCAACGGCATCGACCGGGACACGCCCATCGGCGAGAGCTATCGCGGCGTGCTGCCGTTCCTGGCCAGTGATGTCGTGCGCACAGCGCTACTGCTGTTCTTTCCGCCGTTGTCGCTGTACCTGACGCAGTTCATGCGCTGAGCCAATCCATGAGGCGACCGGGCCGAATTCGGGCTGTGCTGACGCGGCGACGCGACCGCGCTTAAAATTGCGGCATGGAACACCTTTTACCCCAGCAGGCGGCCACCTTCCTGAAGGAAGAACCCGACGCGCTGTTCATCGACTGCCGCAGCGACGCGGAGTTCTTCTTCGTCGGCCATGCGCTCGGATCTGTCCTGGTGGCCTGGTACGACGGCCCGGACTGGGATCGCAACCCGCATTTCGTCGCAGACGTGCGCAAGCTCAGCGGCCATTCGGACGTCCGCCCGATCGTGCTGATCTGTCGCAGCGGCAAGCGCTCGGTCGAGGCCGGCACAGCGCTTGAGGAAGCAGGTTTCAAGCGCGTGTACAACGTTCTGCACGGATTCGAAGGCGATCTCGATGAGAGCCGCCAGCGCGGCAAGTTGAACGGCTGGCGCTTCGAGGGCCTGCCCTGGGAGCAGATGTAATCCCGCCGGGTGGCGCCGGCGCTCAGTGCATCGAGACCGGCTGCTGCATCAGGCCGTCGAACTCGCTCAGAAAATCGTCGACCTCCTCGATGGTCGGATCTGCAGCGATGAGCTCGGACACGTTCTTGCGAAAACGCCTGGCCAGCGCACCGGCGATGAAGATCTCCCGGCGAGCCATCTTGTCGAGAATTTCGAATCCACCGCGACCGCCACTCTCGTCGTGGAACTCGACAACACAGTAAGCGGGGCTGTTGTAAATCATTTGCATGGCGGTCCTCATCGAGTTGGCCCTGGTGACGACACCTTCCCCAATAGATAGTGTCCGCCCGGAAGCTTTCAAGATGCAAGCGGCAAGAATCCGCCGCCCACCAGACGGACTAATCAGTCGCCTTCGTCGACGCAGCCTTGCAACTGACTGCGCAAGGCCTCCAGCGCATCGGCGCACGCGTCTCGCACGAGAAGCCGCGAATCAAGCCGCCAGCCGGTCGCATGCCAGCCCGCATCGGCACTGGCGGACCATCGGTACCACTCGCGCGCGGTGCGAAACAGAGCGAGTTCGATCCGCGGGTGCTCGATGGACTGCAGCGCTGCAAACAGCCGACGACGATCGAACACCAGCGCGCCCGGCCAGCGCAGCCACGACATGCGCCCGGACTGACCTGGGTGTGCAACCGGTGCCGATGGAGGTCCATACGCAAGACCCAGGCTCGCGCTGACCGCCCGCCATTCGGCAGCCAGCGAGTCTTCCTCGACATGAAGCCGGACGCCGGCCGGCCCAGCAGCGCGCGGTGGCGCGGCCACCGGATCGGGACGTGCATCGACCACCAGCGGTGACGCATCAAGGGCTCCTGGCGGCGCGGC
>JALRBB010000418.1 GCA_023257915.1 Quisquiliibacterium sp.
GGCGGCAACCGCTGTGGTGGGATGGCCGGGTGACGGAGGCGATCCTGCTCGTGGGCGGGCAGGGCACGAGGCTGCGGCCCCTCACGATCACGACACCCAAGCCCCTGCTTCCGGTCGCGGGCGTGCCCGTGACCGTGCACCACCACCGGGTTCAGGCCGACCAGCTTGAGCAGCACCACGTCTTCGGCGAAGTCGGCCTGCAGCTCGGGGTCGGTCATGGCGTTGCCGCCGTACTTGATGACGATGGTCTTGCCGTGGAAGCGGCGGATGTAGGGCATCGCCTCGGCGAGGATTTCAGCCTTGCGAGAGATGGCTTCGGTTCGGTCGTTCATCGTGAAGGTCCGTGCGGTTGGATGGGCGGCGGCACCGGGCCGGCGTGTTCATGCCGAAGCGCGTGCATGATCGGCTAAGATGATTGCGATTTTACGATAGCCTCAACCTAGCCCGAATGCCCGAACCCGCGCTGCCACGCGAACCGAAGCACCGCGCGCGCACCGCCGGCTGGCTGCCCCTTGCGGGCATCGTGCTGGTCGCGCTCCCCGCCTGCCTCGTCTATGCGTTTTTCGTCGGCTGGCTTCCGCATGCCCTTGCGGTGCTGGCCGCAATGGTCGCAATGCTCGCCCTTGGCCGGGCAAGGCATGAACTGGGCCTGGCAAGCTGGGCGGACCGCCAGCTGGAGCCAGCGCTGCATTTCGCCGGCATCGGTGCGCGCGGCACGATCGCCATCGTGATGCTGCTCCTGGTTCGCCTGGAAGCCTTGTCGACGCTCGACCCTGGCTGGATTGCCACGACCCTGCTGTGCGCAATCGGCGTCTCGCGCGCCTTCGCGGTGCTGGTCGCGGCATCGCTGCCTGGCAGGGCGACACCTGCGCGCCAGTGGCCGCAGGTGCAACACGAGGTCGCAGACAGGCTCAGCCAGGAGCCGCGCATCGGGTCTCTGGCAACAGTCTGGGCAATTTTCTGCGGCGCAATCCCGGTGGTCGTGGCGATTCAATGGACCGGACTTTTGCTGCCATTCGGACTGGCCGTCACGGCCGCGCTGCTGGTCGCAGCCTGGATGCGGCGACGACTGAAGCGACACGATGTCGCACCAGCCGGCCGCACCACGTCTGGAGCGATCCGACTGGAGCGCGCGCTCGGCAGCACACAGACCCTCAGCGAACTGGCGTTCTATCTGGGCATCATCGGGGCCTTGTCGCTGCCGCTCGACCTGCTCGGCGAGCAGGCCTGGTAGCCCGGGACACGCCGGCTCAAAGGATGTAACGCGCCAGATCCTCGCGCTGGGCGACGTCCGCCAGGCGTTGCTCGACAAAGGCGGCATCGATGCTGACGGTCGTTCCTGCGTGGCGCACCGCGGTAAACGAGACCTCTTCGAGCAGTTTTTCCATCACCGTGTGAAGACGGCGCGCGCCTATGTTTTCGGTCTTTTCGTTTACCGAAAAGGCGATCTGCGCGAGTCGCTCGACACCATCCGGCTCGAAGCGCAACGACACCCCTTCGGTGGCGAGCAAAGCCTCGTATTGCTTGCACAGGCTCGCGTCGGTCTCGGTCAGGATCCGCACGAAGTCACCGGCCGACAGCGCATCCATCTCGACCCGGATCGGCAATCGCCCCTGTAATTCCGGGATCAGGTCCGAAGGCTTGGACAGATGGAATGCGCCGGACGCGATGAACAGCACATGATCGGTTCGGATCACCCCGTAACGGGTGCTGACGGCCGAGCCTTCGATTAGCGGCAACAGGTCGCGCTGCACCCCCTGACGCGAGACATCCGTGCCTTGTGTGTCCGACCGGGTTGCGACCTTGTCGATCTCATCGATGAACACAATGCCGGTCTGCTCGACGAGATCGACCGCCCGAACCTTGATCTCCTCGTCATTGACCAGCTTGGCCGCCTCTTCGTCCGCCAGCAGCCGCATCGCCTCGCGCACCTTGATACGGCGCGAGCGCTTGCGCGCCTGCATGCCGGAGAACAGCGACTGGATCTGCTGCGTCATCTCCTCCATGCCGGGCGGACCGGCGACCTCGAGCGAGGGCATAGGCTGGGCGAGTTCGATTTCGATTTCCTTGTCGTCCAGATCCCCTTCGCGCAGCTTCTTGCGAAACTTCTGGCGGGTCGCCGAATCCGCGGATGCGGACGGCCGCCCGGACGGGTCATCATCAGAGTCCGATCCGAAGGCAAAGCCGGTGGCGGACGGGCGCGATGGCGGCAACAAAACATCCAGCACCCGGTCTTCGGCAGCGTCGATTGCACGCTGCTCGACCTTGCGCATTTCCTGTTCGCGGGTCTGCTTGACCGCAACCTCGGCAAGATCACGGATGATCGTATCGACGTCGCGTCCGACGTAGCCGACCTCGGTGAACTTGGTCGCCTCAACCTTGATGAATGGAGCATTGGCCAGGCGCGCCAGTCGGCGCGCGACCTCGGTCTTGCCAACGCCGGTCGGACCGATCATCAGGATGTTCTTGGGCGTGATCTCGCGGCGCAACGGTTCGGCCACCTGCTGACGACGCCAGCGGTCACGCAGGGCGATCGCCACTGCCCGCTTGGCGCGCGACTGGCCAACAATATGCTTGTCGAGTTCCGAGACGATTTCCTCGGGGGTCATCTGGGTCATTGGATTGCCTTCCCGCGGCCATCTGGGCCGCCTTCATCGAGGCCGAGCGATCAGCCGAGCGTCTCGACGGTGTGATGCTGGTTCGTATAAATGCAGATCTCGCCGGCGATCGTCAGCGACTTGCGCACGATGGCCTCGGCGTCCAGTTCGGTGTTGTCGAGCAGCGCAAGGGCCGCCGCCTGCGCATACGCGCCGCCGCTGCCGATCGCGATCAGACCATGTTCGGGCTCAAGCACGTCACCATTGCCGGTAATCACTAGCGAGTGCTCACTATCTGCTACGGCCAACATGGCTTCGAGGCGGCGCAGCATTCGGTCGGTTCGCCAGTCCTTGGCCAGCTCGACCGCAGCGCGCTGCATGTGGCCGGAATGTTTCTCCAGCTTGGCCTCAAAGCGCTCGAACAGCGTGAACGCGTCGGCGGTACCACCCGCAAAACCTGCCAGCACCCGATCGTGGTAGAGCCTTCGCACCTTTCGCGCACCCTGTTTGATGACAATGTTGCCAAGGGTGACCTGCCCGTCGCCACCGAGCGCTACCCTGCCACCGCGGCGCGCGGAAACGATCGTCGTTCCATGAAATTGTTCCATGTCCGGAATCGTACACGCGTGCCCGGAAGCTGCCGAACCCGGGGCCATCGCGCAAGCTGCATCGGTGGCGCCGCGAGCGCCGCGACTAGCTGCCGGACCAGGTCCGGGCTACGACACCGGCGCGCTCAGCCCTTGCGGCTGCGGATATCGGCGACTTCGTGCAGGCCCATCACAATGAACATCGCCTCGACGATGGTGGTGGGTTCGACGAACAGCACCGACTGGCCACGGCTCGCAAACGTGACGATCTCATTGAGAAGTTCTCCGGCTGCGACGAAGTCGATCCGGCGCAACGCGCGACAATCAAGCAGGATTTCGCCGCGATCGACCGCGAACTCGCGCAAGGCGGCCAGTTCGTCGGCCATCCGCCCGACGACATCACCCTTCAGATGAAAGACCGAACCGACCGGCCCGGACTGGCGCCCCGCCTCATCTCCGGACGGCTCGGCAGCCAGCGCCCCGTCGGCTTCGAGTCGAATGCTGGCAGGCGGCGCGACCCAGGGCGGAGGCGAGATCTCGTAGGTAACGCAGTAGTCGATCGACAATTCCTCGAACTGCTGCTGACTGCCCAGCAAGCGATGCGCAAGCAGCGCCAACTGCCACAGCGATTCGTCCGGATCCCGTCTGCCGACCTCGATCCCCGCAAGTACCAGCGACAACAGTTTGCGCAGGTTGAGCAGCGTGACCTCGCCGCCCGCCATCTCGCAGGCCCGCAAGAATTCGCAGGCTGCGCCAGCGCCTTGTGCATCGGCACTGACCAGTTGACCGAAATCGAGGCTGACCTTGTTTCGGGTTTGCAAGGTACGACGGGCCTGCTCGAATTGCCGGAGGCTGGATCCATCGAGCGCTCCGGAAAAGCGAACCGTGGCGGCCGCCGGCCCGGTGGCTCCGGGCTGCGGTCTGCTGGCGGGGTCTTCGATCCAGGCCGGCGGAGAGCGCTCAAAACGCGCAGCGAACTCGAGCGCAACCGCTTCAAAGCCCGCCCGGTCTGCGCTCGCCTGCAGCACATCGAGCAGCATCAGCCAGCCCTGGCGTTGCCATTGCAGCGGCATGTCCAGTTCGAGAGCGGCCTTCAAGGTTGCGATACAGGCGGCCGGCTGATCGTTGGCGTACAGGATTGCGGCTTCTTCCAGTTCGGGCGGCAACGACGAGGTGCTGACCTCGATTCCGCCAAAACCGACATAGGTGTCGCCCAGCACCACCGAGGTGCTGTAATCCGGGGGCTGCGGTTCAACGAGCGGCTCGGAACGCAGCTGCGGCGCAGCTGTGTAGGCACTCGGCGGCGGTCGGGCCGCCGACGGTGGCGGATTCGTGGCCGTGGTGGCCCGTCTGGGATCGACGCTTTGTGAGGCGCCACCGGACGCGGTCGCAGGGGGATGCGCGCTGGTCGAAGCGCCCTGGGAGGGCGACGACATCATTTCGGATTCGATCCGGTCGATCTTTTCCGCGGTGCGTCGAGCAAGCTCGCGCTGGGCCTCCAGCGAATCTGCGGGGGACTGACTGCGAGCCGACTCCGACCCTCGGGCAGTTGTATCGCTGCGAGCACGACCCGGATCGGGCTTGCCCTTTCGACCGAACAGAGAAAACGCCACGCCCTGAACCCTGCGCACGGTTGGCTGGTCAGTGTATCACCCGGGCCTGCAGGCCAGATCCGGTCGAAGGACCGGCGGTCGGCGCATCACAACCGCCCGGCAGCGCTGCCGGGGGCCGAACCCGAATCAGTCGCCGTAGAGCTTCTGACGCAACTCGCGGCGCTGCTGCGCCTCCAGCGACAGACCGGCAGTGGGACGAGCCAGGAGTCTTTGCAGGCCGATCGGCTCGCCGGTCTCCTCGCAGTAGCCGTAGTCGCCCGCTTCAATCTTGGCGAGCGATTGCTGGATCTTTTTCAACAGCTTGCGTTCGCGATCGCGAGTGCGCAACTCCAGCGCATGCTCTTCCTCGATCGTCGCGCGATCGGCCGGATCGGGCACGATCACGGTCTCACGCAGATGTTCGGTGGTCTCGTCTGCATTCTGGAGGATTTCGCGCTCCATCTGCTGCAACCGCTCGCGAAAGAAACCCAGTTGCGCCTCGTTCATGTAGGCGGACTCGGGCATCTTGAGCAGATCGGCCTCGGACTGGATTTTCTTGACTTTCGTTGCAGGCATTTTGTTCTCGATTTAGCTCGGACTGGGCCGATTTGTGTCTCAGTCAACCGGATCCGGTCGCTGCATTCCGGCGGCGGCCGCGGAACGATCATCCGGGACGCACTGTAACGCGAACGCCCCGGCATCGCACATTTGAGCGAATCAGGCCAGGCACTGCTCCAGGCCCTTCAGGAAAATATCCCGCGGCAGGTTGCGTCCGATGAAGACCATCTTGCTCGAGGGCTTCTCACCAGGCTGCCAGCGGCGCCCGAGGTCGGCGCCCATCATTTGATAGACCCCTTGAAAGACCGTCTGGCGATCGGCTCCCTTCATGAAAAGCACGCCTTTATACCGCAACATATCCTGGCCGTAAACCTGGATCAGGCCGCCAAGGAAATCCTCGAGCTTGAGCGGATCGAACGGCTTGGACGAGCGAAACACGAAGCTCTGAACGGCGTCGTCATGTTCGTGCTCGTCGCTGGTCAGGAACTGCGGGTCGAGCTCAAGAATGGCGTTCAGATTGAATCCGCGGATGTCCAGAACGTCGGCGATTGCGGCATTGCCGAAATGCACCGGCTTGATCGGCGCCCGCGGGTTGATCCGCGAGATTCGCTGACGCAGCGCCTGCTGCCCGGCCTCGTCAACAAGATCGACCTTGGACATCAGGATGCGATCGGCGAACCCGACCTGCTCCTGGGCTTCCTTGTGTTCATCGAGTTGCTTGTCGCCATGCTTGGCATCGACCACGGTGATCACCGCGTCCAGCAGGAAGTAGTCGGCGATGTCGTCATCAAGAAAGAAGGTCTGCGCAACCGGCCCGGGGTCGGCAAGTCCGGTCGTCTCGACAACGACCCGGTCAAAGCCAATCTCGCCGGCTTCGCGCCGCTCGCGCAGCTCGCCCAGGATGCGGATCAGGTCGCCACGCACCGTGCAGCAGATGCAGCCGTTGTTCATCTCGACGATCTGCTCGTCGCGATCCTGCAGCAGCAGGTCGTTGTCAACGCCCTCTTCGCCGAACTCGTTCTCGATCACCGCGATCTTCAGGCCGTGCTCTTCCTTCAGAATGCGGTTCAGCAGCGTGGTTTTGCCGCTGCCGAGAAAGCCCGTGAGGATCGTCACCGGTACATGCTTGGAACTCATGGTCTTGCCTTTCCAGCCCGAAACCAAACCGGGTAGTTTAGCGTTTCGGGCCGTCGGCCGCTGACAGCGCCTTTTGCGCCTGGGGAAACTAGACCCGGAGCAGCATCAGTCCCTTGAGGTATTCGCCCTCTGGGTGGGTCATCAGCATCGGATGATCGTCGCCCGCCTGCAGCCGGCGCAGCATCTGCATCTCGACACCAGCGTCAAACACTGCGCCGGCGATGATCTTCTGAAAGAGTTCGACGCCGATTGCGCCGGAACAGGAGAAGGTGAACAGAAGACCGCCGGGCTCGAGAAGACGCAGTGCCTTCAGGTTGATCTCCTTGTAGGCACGGGCCGCGCGCTCGACATGATGCGCGGACGGCGCGAACTTCGGCGGATCGAGCACGATCAGATCGAAGCGCCGATCCTCGGCGGCGAGACGCTTGAGCGCATCAAACACATTGTCTTCGCTCCAGTCGCATTGCTCGGCGCTGAGCTGGCCGAACCCGTTCAATTGCTGATTGCTGCGCGCGAACTGCAGCGCCGGCCCCGACGAGTCGATCGACAGCACACCGCTGGCGCCGCCCTTGAGCGCCGCAAGCGAAAAGCCTCCGGTATAGCAAAAACAATTCAGCACCCGACGCCCATCAGCATGCGCGGCGACCAGCGCACGGTTGTCGCGCTGGTCGATATAAAACCCGGTCTTGTGCCCGGCAAGCACGTCGACCGCGAACCGCACACCGTTCTCGTCGATCTCGATCGGTGCCTGTGGGGCCTGCCCGGCGAGCACCCCTTCACGCGACTCAAGCCCCTCGCGCTGGCGTGCGGACGCGTCGGAGCGTTCGTACACATCGGTGCAGCCGGTCAGGCGGATCAGGGCCTGGACGATCACCTCACGCCATGCATCCACGCCAGCCGCCAGAAACTGAACGACAAGCTGGTTTCGATAGCGATCGACTACCAGCCCCGGCAAGCCATCGGCCTCACCGAAGACCAGCCTGACCGCGTCCTGCCCAGCCACGAAGCGCGAACGCCGCCCGATCGCCTGCGACAGCCGCTGGGCGATCCAGTCCGCGTCGATGGTCTGCGCCTCGTCGAACGACCAGACGCGAGCCCGGATCGAGGATTCCGGGCTGAAGGCCGCCCACGCAAGAAAGCGCCCGTCGGCAGCGTGCACGCGCACCGTCTCACCGCTCTTTGGCTGCCCCCGGATCGCGCCGATCGCACCGGTATAGATCCAGGGATGCCGCCTTGTCAGTGAGCGATCCTTGCCTGAGCGCAACTGCAGGCTGGCCGTCATACCCAGCCCCGGAAATTGACGTCAGCTGCAAAAATCGCGCAAACCTGAACAAGTTCGGCCAAAACACTTCGATTGGTCATCAAAATCTCTTCAACGCCGCCTGGCTCGAGGATGCGCATCGTCATAGACCTTCGCCAAACGCTGGAAATCCAGCGCGGTGTAGACCTGGGTGGTGGAGATGTTCGCGTGACCGAGCAATTCCTGAACTGCGCGCAGATCGCCGCTAGATTGCAGCAAATGACTCGCAAATGAGTGCCGCATCACATGCGGATGCACATCGGCCGGTATTGCGCGCTGCAAGGCGAGTCGCTTGATCCGCAACTGAACCGACCGGTTCGACAGGCGCCGCCCCAGTCGACTCAGAAACAATGCCCGGCCATCCGCAGACGGGCAGGCTGCCAACAGTCGCTCGCGCGCACCCAACCATGCAGTCAAGGCCTGACGCGCGGCCGTACCGACCGGCACCGTGCGCCGCTTGCCGCCCTTGCCCAGGACCGTGACTTCCGCCTCGCGCAGATCAAGCCAGCTGACCGACTCTCCGGATGCATCTCGCCAATAGCGGACATCCACCCCGGTCAGCTCCGACAGGCGCAAACCGGACGAATAGAACAATTCCAGCATCGCCTGGTCGCGAACCGCCTCGAAACTGTCGGGGGTGCCATGCGCTGACAACAGTTGCAGCGCCTGATCGGGCGATAGCGCCTTGGGTAAGCGACGCGAAGCGCGCGGCGCCCGCAACCCACGCGCCGGGTTGACCGTGATCTCGCCACGCTCGGCAAGCCAGTCGAAAAACCCGCGCCAGCACGACAGGCGACGCGCGATCGATCGCGGCGACGCGGCGCCACGCACCTGAGCGGCGATCCAGCGACGCAGACCCGCCTCATCGATCGAAGACCAGGGCCGCCCAGCGGCAACCGAAGCCAGCAAGCGCAGATCTCTTGCGTAACTGTCGATTGTCTGCGGCGAATAACCGCGCTCAGTCGCGAGCCGCGCGAGATAGGCCTGGATCGACGGCTCGGACTGCATCACGGATTCAGTCGATCAGCCGCGACAAGGCCGCACTGGCCAGCTCGGCAATACGCTCCAGGAAGGCGGTTCCCATCTCGGCCTCGAAACGTGACGGATCTGCCGAGCCCAGCACCAGCATTCCGAATGCGCCGGGCTCAGCCCCACGCCGCAGCGGAATCAGCGCCAGCGATCGGGTCGATGCACCGGCATCGACAAGCCAGCCAGCCGCGCGAAATTCGGCGTTCGGCCCGCAATACGGCTGCTTCATGCTGCCAGCCAGCGTCATCGCATCTTCCTCGACCGGCGCTGCGCAGGCCAGACCGGCAAATTCCGGGCGCACGCCCCACAGGCGCAGCGCGACCTGCGGAACCGAGAAAACGCTCATCATGCCGTCGACAACAACCTGCGGAATCAGCGAGCTATCCGAGGCAAGCAGCATTTGCCGTGTCCAGCGAAGCATTTTGTCGGAAATAGCGTCATTTTCGCGACCAATGTGAACCAGTTCGGCGAGCTTACGCTCCATTGCCCGAAGCTTCTCACGCAACACCTCCAACTGACGCTCATGCAGGGAGATCGCCCGCCCGTCATGCAGACCAGGCACCTTGATGATCGCCAGCAGCTCTGGGTGAGAAACAAAGAAATCCGGATTTTCTCGCAAGTAATCCGCAATTACCTGGTCGTTATCTGATTTTGTCGTCATTTGATGTCCGCCAGCTCGATCAGCCCATTGAAGACCGGTTCCGCCGGCCCGGTCATCATCACCTGCCCACCGGCCCAGTCGATGGTCAGCACTCCACCACGAGTCTGGACGTCGACCGGACCGCGCAGCAAGCCTCGTCGAATTCCGGATACCACTGCCGCACAGGCACCGGTTCCACAGGCCAGGGTCTCGCCAGCGCCGCGCTCATAGACACGCAGACGAATCCGCGATGCATCGAGCACCTGCATGAACCCGGCATTGACCCGTCTCGGAAATGCGCGATGCGCCTCGATCGCCGGACCATCCCGTTCAACCGGAGCCTGATCGACATCCTCGACCAGTTGTACCGCATGGGGATTGCCCATCGACAATACCGCGACCTTGCAGGAGCGGCCAGCGCCTAGCGCAAGCGACCACAAGGTTTCGCGGCCAGAGGGCTCGCTCGCCAGTCCGCTGATGTCGAAGGGCACCAGCGTCGGCTCGAACTGCGGCATGCCCATATCAACCGTGACCCGCCCGTCGCCGGCCATTCGCGGCTCGATGACCCCGCCCAGCGTCTCGACCCTGATCGCCAGCTTGTCCGTCAAACCCTGGTCGCGTACGAAGCGCACGAAACACCTTGCCCCGTTGCCGCACTGCTCGACCTCGCCACCGTCTGCGTTGAAGATCCGGTAGCGAAAATCGACATCCGGGCGTCCGGCGGGTTCGACCAGCAAGATCTGGTCTGCACCCACCCCGAAATGCCGGTCGGCGATCCGGCGCACCAGCGAGGCGTCGAGATGCACCGCCTGGCGAACTCCGTCGATCACGACAAAGTCATTACCGGCACCTTGCATCTTGGTAAACTTCAGTTTCATGGTCGGGATTATCGCCGATCACAGGTATGGATCGG
>JALRBB010000172.1 GCA_023257915.1 Quisquiliibacterium sp.
GTTGCGGTGGCCGCGGTTGCCGCCTTCGAGCTTGGTGCCGCTGTTCCACGGCGCTTCGTAGTCGTCGATCGCGTCGAAGGTGTTGTTCGGCTCGGTGCTCCAACGCACTTCGTCGAACAGGAAGAACTCGGGTTCCGGACCGAAGAAGGCGGTGTCGCCCAGACCGGTCGACTTCAGATAAGCCTCGGCCCGCTTGGCGATCGAGCGCGGATCACGCGAATAGCCCTTGCCATCCGACGGCTCAATCACGTCGCAGGTCAGGATCAGCGTGGGTTCCTCACGGAACGGATCCATGTTGGCGGTGCCGGCATCCGGCATCAGCAGCATGTCAGAGGCTTCGATGCCCTTCCAGCCGGCGATCGACGAGCCGTCGAAGGCATGACCGGAGACGAATTTATCTTCGTCAAACGCGCTGACGGGAACCGAGACGTGCTGCTCCTTGCCGCGGGTGTCGGTAAAGCGGAAATCAACGAACTTGACTTCGTTGTCCGCAATCATCTTCATCACTTCTGTGGGGCTCGCCATTACGGGCTCTCCTGATTGCACTGGCTGGATGGGTTGAATGAAAAGACCGGCGCCACGCCGTCAACGTTTGCAAAAGACGTTTGCGGCATGATGAGCAGGTTTCATGCCAGGGACTCGCCGCGCCGCAGACCGCGAAAACACGGGCAGCGGGCACGGCAATGCCCTAGCAAAGAAAGCGATGCACCAAGATAAAGCGCACCAAACTAGTGCAATGCTCCAACTATGCACCAACTTTGTGCGCTTGATCAAGCCCTCTATTATGCACCGCTTTGGGTCGGCCAGGACCAGTCCACATAGCGCTCGCGCAGTTTGAGCTTCCAGAATTTTCCGGTCGAGGTACGCGGAATCGCATCGATGAACTCGATCACATCCGGCAACTGCCAGCGCGCGAACTTCGGTGCGATGAATTCGCGCAATGTCTGCGCATCGACTCTCGCACCGGGCTTGAGCACCACGCAGGCAAGCGGCCGCTCGGTCCATTTCGGATGGGCGACAGCAATCACCGCCGCCTCGGCCACTGCCGGATGCGCCATGATCGCGTTCTCCAGGTCCACCGAACTGATCCACTCACCCCCGGACTTGATCAGGTCCTTGGTGCGATCCGCAATCCGCACGAAGCCCTCGGAATCGATCGCCGCGACGTCGCCGGTGCGCAACCAGCCATCGTCGGTGAACTTGTCCGGATCCTGTTCTACCTCGTGATAGGCGCCGGTGATGTAGGGGCCTCGCGCCTGCAACTCGCCGACATCCTTGCCGTTCCAGTCGCAGGCCTTGCCGTCCTCGCCGATGATCCGCAACTGCACCAGCGGCACGATCACCCCGCCCGTCGCACGCCGCGCAAACCATTCGTCCTCGCTAATCTTGCCGATCAGCGACGGCTTTTCGTAAAAGAGCGACGCCAGCGGCGAGGTCTCGGTCATGCCCCAGCCCTGCGCGATCGACATGCCATGCTTGGCGAACTGCCGAATCAGGGCTTCCGGCACTGCGGCACCGCCGACCAGGCTGCGCATGCCAGCAGGCAGTGTCCACTTGCCCGGATTCGCCTCGTAGAGCTGAATCAGCGCCAGCCAGATGGTTGGCACGCCCAGCGATAGCGTCGGGGGTTCCAGCTGCATCAGGTCAAGCAGATCTTCCGGATGCAGATGCGGGCCGGGGAACACAAACTTCGCACCGACCATCACCGCCGAATACGGCACCCCCCAGCTGTTGGCATGGAACATCGGCGTGACCGGCAGCACCACATCGCGCCCGGCAAGCGCCATGCAATCCGGCATCGACTGCACCAGCGAGTGGATCACGGTGGACCGATGCGAGTAGGCAACGCCCTTGGGCCTACCGGTGGTGCCCGAGGTGTAGCACATTGCCACCGGATCGTTTTCGTCGTGTTCGACGTACTCGAAATGATCGGGTGCGTCAGCCAGCAGCTGCTCGTAATCGTCGACCGCGGGCTCGCCGGCGTGAGGATCGCCGTCACGCGTTGCGACCGGAGCCCCGGAGAACGGAAACACGATCACCCGCTCGAACGCATGATGCTTGGCAAACTGCTGATACAGCGGCAGCAAGATGTCGTCGACAATCAGGAAGCGATCCTGCGCATGATGCGCAATCCAGCCGATCTCGTCGGGCGACAGCCGAAGGTTCAGCGTGTGCATCACACCGCCAGCGGCCGGGATACCGAAGTAGCACTCCAGATGCGCATGATGGTTCCAGCACAAGGTCGCGACCCGATCACCCTTGCGCAGCCCCAGCTTCTTGAGCGTGGCGGCCAGTGCCCGTGTTCGCTGGTAATACTGCCCGTAGGTATGCCGGCGCAACGACTTGTCCGGCAGCCTGGAGACGATCTCGGACTGGGGAAACAGCTTTCCCGATCGCTCAAACAGCGTGTTCAGGGAGAGCGGAACCGACATCATCGTGGACTTCATGGAGTCTCCTCGAGAAAGATGGTCTGCAGATCGTTCAGGAATCTTAGCCCGAGCGCGCTCGGGCGGATACGCAACGGATCCGGATCGAGCAGCCCGCGGCTGGCCGCGTCCGCGAGACGACGCGAAATCGACATCAGCGAATCACCGGTGCGCTCCGCATAGAGTCCGGTGGGCACCCCGTCGATCAGACGCAGCGCATTGAGCATGAATTCGAAGGGCAGATCGGCCGCGTGCAACTGGCGCTCGTCTTCGACTGCACCAGCGCCCAGCGCGCGTTCGATATAGCGCTGCGGATGTCGATAGCGCGCCTGCCGCAGGATCCGGTCATGAAAACTAAGCTTGGAGTGCGAGCCAGCCCCGATGCCCAGATAGTCACCGAACTCCCAGTAGTTCAGATTGTGCCGTGCGCGATGCCCGGCGCGCGCGTAGGCAGACACTTCGTAGTGCTCGAAGCCGGCCAGCGCGGTCAGCTCCTCGATCCGCTCTTGCATCGCCGCCGCGCTATCGTCATCCGGCACCTGCGGCGGATATTTTGCGAACAGCGTGTTCGGCTCTAGCGTCAGGTGATAGACCGACAGATGCGGAGGCGCGAACTCCAGCGCGGCCCGCAGGTCGGACTCAAGCATGGCGAGACTCTGGCCAGGAAGCGCATACATCAGGTCGATGTTAAAGGTCTCGAAGCTCGTGGCAGCCACCTGCAGCGCGGCGCGGGCCTGGGCGGAGTCATGCACCCGGCCGATCGCCGTCAGCATCGCGTCGTCAAAGCTTTGAACGCCGACCGACAGCCGCGTGACGCCAGCCTGCGCATAGGCCTTAAAGCGCGCAGCCTCGAAGGTGCCTGGATTGGCTTCCATCGTCACCTCGGCCTGTGGCGCCTGACGCAGCAGCGTGCGCAACATCGACAGCAAGGCATCGATGCCGTCCGGTGAGAACAGGCTGGGCGTGCCGCCGCCGATGAACACCGTCTGCACGCTGCGCCCCCACACCAGCGGCAAGGCGGCCTCCAGATCGGCGCGCAGCGCCTCGAGATAGTGCCGTTCAGTGTCGACATCGAGCATGCCGGAACGCAATTCATGCGAATTGAAGTCGCAGTACGGGCACTTGCGCATGCACCAGGGCAGGTGCACATACAGCGACAACGGCGGCAGGCTCTGCAGCCCCTGGCGTGCGGGCCGCAGCAATCGTGTGTTCATCAGACCAGACCCGCGCTGCCCAGCTTGGCGACAAGCTCGCGCATCGCCTGTCCGCGATGGCTGATGCGGTTCTTGTGCTCAGCAGTCAATTGCGCCGCGGTCTGGCCAAGCTCCGGCAACAGAAAGTACGGGTCGTAGCCGAACCCGCCATCGCCACGCCGCTCTGCGATCACCTCGCCAACCCAGTTGCCTTCCGCAATCAGCGGTTGCGGATCATCGGCCGAGCGCACCAACACCAGCACGCAGGCATAGTGCGCGCGCCGATTTGGCAGATCACGTAACTGCTCGAGCAGGCGCGCGTTGTTTGCTTCGTCATCCCGGGGCCCGCCGGCGAGCGCGGCGTAGCGCGCCGAATGCACGCCAGGAGCCCCGCCGAGCACATCGACGCAAATCCCCGAATCATCAGCCAACGCCGGCAAGCCGCTCGCCCGCGCAGCATGCCTTGCCTTGGCCAGCGCATTTTCGACAAAGGTGGCATGCGGCTCCTCGGCCTCAGAGATGCCAAGTTGCGCCTGGGACAGCACCTCAATACCGAGTGGAGCGAGCAGCGCACCGAACTCGCGTAGCTTGCCCGGATTGTTCGAGGCCATCACGATGCGCTCGAGACGGGTCAACGAAGCCATGTCAGTCATCCATCAGAGCGTCGTCGGCGTCGCAAGCGCAGCACGCTGGGCCGTAACCAATTCGGCGATCCCCTTGCGCGCGAGTTCGAGCAAGGTGTCGACCTGAGCGCGCGAGAACGGTTCGCCCTCGGCGGTGCCCTGAATCTCGACGAATCCACCGGTCCCGGTCATGACCACATTCATGTCGGTATCGCAGTCCGAGTCTTCAAGATAGTTCAGATCGAGCACCGGCTGACCGCGATAGATGCCCACCGAAATCGCGGCAACCGCATCGCGTATCGGGTTGGTACCGATTGCGCCCGCCTGCATCAGACCGTTGATCGCATCCTGGGCTGCGACCCAGGCGCCAGTGATCGCCGCGGTGCGGGTGCCTCCGTCGGCCTGCAACACATCACAGTCAAGCTGAATCGTGCGCTCGCCAAGCTTTTGCAGATCGAATACCGCGCGCAGGCTGCGTCCGATCAGGCGCTGGATCTCCTGGGTGCGGCCCGACTGCTTGCCGCGGGCGGCTTCGCGGTCGGACCGGGTATGCGTCGCGCGCGGCAGCATGCCGTACTCGGCGGTCAGCCAGCCCTGCCCCCGGCCCTTCAAAAATCCAGGAACCCCGTCTTCGATGCTGGCGGTACAAAGCACCCGGGTATCGCCGAATTCGACCAGCACCGAGCCTTCGGCGTGTTTGGTGAAACCGCG
>JALRBB010000282.1 GCA_023257915.1 Quisquiliibacterium sp.
TGGCTCCGCATCAGGAGGGCTGCAGTCGCTGAAAGCGAGTTCGAATAGCCCATGGTCGCATCGACAAACCGGTTGCCGCAATTGGGCTGCCCGGAGTTGGCGATATGGCGAATTCCCTGTTGATTGCCGTTCGGTCATTACCGTTCGTTGAAAAGACCAAGCGCCCCGGGGCTGTTTGATTGACGCAACTCAAGGCATCGTTCAGGCTCTGAGCACCTGTCAATACGACCGAAGGTCAGTCCCATGTTCAAGTCCTCGATTTCCTTGCAGCAAGCTGTGTTGATCGCCGAAAAATCGCTGGAGCGCGGTCGTGAGCTTGGCTTTGAGCCACTGACCGTGGTGGTCCTCGATGACGGTGGCCAGGTCAAGGTCATCCTGCGTGATGATGGTTGCAGTCTGCTACGGCCCGAGATCGCCACCGGCAAGGCTGCCGGCGCGTTGAACATGGGCTTCGGTGGGCGTGAGCTGGCGCGTCGGGCGGCGAAAATGCCGATGTTTTTCACCGCGCTGAACGCAATGTCCGATGGCCGCATGGTTACCGTACCTGGTGGCGTGTTGATGCGCGATGCACAGGGCGTGGTCGTCGGTGCCGTCGGTATCTCGGGCGACGTTTCCGAGAATGATGAGATTTGCGCTGTGGCTGGTATCAAAGCCGCCGGGCTGGTGCCAGACACCGGTGATCCGCTCTCCGAGGATTGATTCTCCCGGCATGTCGTCATCGACGACTCCGATCCCTGTCACCCGCCGCCAAGGAGCCCGCATTGAGCGCGCATGCGAGTTATGTTCCGATTGACCCGAATCCGCAGCCGCCGCGCGAACGCTTCCCGGCCGGAAGCTGCGACTGCCACTTTCACATCTTCGAGGGTGCGGAGCACTTTCCTTACAGCGAACCGCGCAGCTATACGCCAACCCCCGCGACGCTCGCGGACTATCGCGCGGTCACCGGAGCGCTGGGCATCGATCGCTGCGTGCTGGTGCATCCAAGCGTCTACGGTGGTGATCATGCGTCGTTCGAGGCCTTGCTCGCGGCCAACCGCGACTGGATGCGCGGCGTCGCCGTCGTGCGGGCCGAACATTCGCAGGACGACGTTGCGCGCTGGCATGCGCTGGGCGCGCGAGGCACGCGCGTCAATGCCTTGTACGCCGGCGGTGCGGCTCTGGACGATCTTCCCGGCATCATCGCCAAGGTCAAACCATTCAACTGGCATCTGCAACTGCTGATCGACGTCAGCGCCACGCCCGATCTGGCCGCCAAGGCGGCAGACCTGGGGGTGACCGTGGTCGTCGATCATTTCGGGCATCTGGCCGCTGCTCGCGGACCGTCCGATCCGGGCTTCGCGAACCTGCTGGCGCTGGTGCGCGAGGGGCGGGCCTGGGTCAAGGTGTCGGGCGCCTATCGGGTCACCGGGACTCGCGGTGACTACGCCGATGTTCGGCCGCTGTCGGATGCCTTGCTCGCGGCGAACCCGGCCCAACTGGTCTGGGGCAGCGACTGGCCGCATCCATCGATCGCGCCGCCGATGGTCAAGGATGGCGATCTGGCCAATCTGCTGATCGACTGGGTCGATCCGGTCAACCGCAAGCGGATCTTGGTCGACAACCCGACCCGCCTGTATTGGACCGACTGAGCGGCATGCCCTGCATCGAGAAACACCAACCCCTACGGAGACAAGCATGAAACGACGACATCTTCTGGCCTCGGTCTGCGCAGCGATCGCGCTGGCATCCGGCCCCGCGCTGGCGCAGGACAAGGTCACGCTCAAATTTGGCTGGACCAGCAGCAACGGTGAGAAAGATCCCTACGGCGTCGGTGCCCGGATCTTCAAAGCGAAGGTCGAGGAATACACGAAGGGCAGCATCGAGGTTCAGCTGTATCCGAACCGGGCGATCGGCGACGAGCGCCAGATGATCGAGGGCATGCGCTTCGGCACGGTGGACGCCGGCATCATCACCAACGCGGTAATCGCGCAGATCGAACCTGCCTTCCAGGTCAACGACATGCCCTTTCTTTACGCGGACGAGGCCAAGGCGCATAAGGTGCTCGACGGCAAGGTCGGTGCGGAGCTGGCCAACCGCCTGGCCAAGAAGGGGGTGATCTCGCTTGGCTGGATGGAGGGCGGCTTTCGTAACATGATCAACAACAGCAAACCGGTGGCTGCGCCCGATGACGTCAAGGGCGTCAAGTATCGAGTGATGCAAAACCCGGTCTACATCGACATGTTCAGCTCGCTGGGCGGTGCGGCGGTGCCGATGGCCTGGGGCGAGACCTTTACCGCGGTCCAGCAGGGCGCGGTCGACGGGCTGGAGATTCCGGTCGCGATTGTCGAGGCCAACAAGTACTACGAGATCACGAAGTACCTGTCGATGACCAACCACACCTACTCGATGATCGGTTTGCTGATCAGCAAGCGTTCGATGGACAAGCTGAGCGCGCAGCAACGTGAGGCGGTGATCCGGGCCGGTAAGGAGGCCACCGTCGAGCAGCGTGCGATCGCCGGCAAGAACGCCAAGGAAGTGGTCACGGCCCTGGCGGCACGCGGCATGAAGGTCAATCAGGTCAGCGATCCGGCGGCATTCCGAAGCGCGGTTGCACCGGTCCACGAGAAGTTCCGCAAGAGCGGTTCCGGCGACCTGCTCGATCAGGTGCTCGCCGAAGTCAAGTAATCCGCGCGAAGCGGCTCCGGCGCGTCATGCTCCGGAGCCGCTCCGAGTGCCGGAGGGATCCCGATGAACCACTTGCTGCGCGCGATCGATTGGGTCGCAGGGCTGGTGCGTTGGCTTGTCATCGCACTGGCGCTTGTGATGCTGGTCTCGCTCGCGCTTCAGGTGTTGATGCGCTACGTATTCGGAGAGGCGCTGTCCTGGAGCGAGGAGCTGGCGGTCAGCTGCTTTAGCTGGACAATGTTGCTGGCGATCACGCTCGGCGTGCGCGATGCGATCCACGTTCGGATGGATCTGCTGATCGATCGGCTCACCGGCTTGCCGCGCCGCGTATCCGAGGCTCTGATTCTGTGCCTGGTGCTGGCCTTCGGCGTGTTCCTCGCCTGGTCGGGCTTTAGCTACCTGCTCGATACCCGTGGCATGACCTCGGCCGCGATTGGCTATCCGATCGGCTATCTGTACGCTGCGGCGCCGGTCAC
>JALRBB010000387.1 GCA_023257915.1 Quisquiliibacterium sp.
TTGCGACCCAGGGTAGGGGTCTTGAGCAGCTCGTTCTCGGTGCGCTGGATCAGATCACCGATATAGAAGATGTTCTCGGCTTTCAGGCAGTTCGCGGAGCGAACCGTGAGTTCGAGATCATCAACCGGACGCAGCAGAATCGGATCGACCTGCGGGCCACCGCGCACCCCGGCCAATGGCTCACCCACGCCGTCCACACCACCTTCGAGCGCGGCGAAGACCGACAACTGCTCGACCAGGATGCGAGCCGACTGGCGGACCGTCTCTTCCGGAGCGATGACACCATTGGTCTCGACATCGACGACCAGCCGATCGAGGTCGGTACGCTGCTCGACGCGAGCACTTTCGACCGCGTAGCTGACGCGACGAACCGGCGAAAACGATGCATCGAGCACGATCCGACCGATGGTCTTGCTCGCCTCGCCAAGGTTGCGCACGGTGCCCGGAACGTATCCGCGCCCACGCTCGACCTTGATCTGCATTTCAATGCGGCCACCCTCGGTAAGGGTTGCGATCTGATGCTCGGGGTTGACCACTTCGACGTCGTGAGGCGTGTCGATATCAGCTGCGGTAACCGGACCAGCACCTTCCTTGACAAGCGTCAGGAAGACTTCGTCACGGTTGTGCATCTTGAACACAACACCCTTGAGATTCAACAACAGGTCGACGACATCCTCACGAACACCATCGATGGTCGAGTACTCATGAACGACACCCGAAATCTGGACTTCGGTCGGCGCATAGCCAACCATCGAAGACAGCAGCACCCGGCGCAGCGCATTGCCCAACGTGTGACCATAGCCGCGTTCGAACGGTTCCATCACAACGCGAGCGTGCGACGGCCCGAGCTGTTCGACCTCGACGATTCGCGGCTTCAACATGGCAGTCTGCATAGAGGGATCCCTTTGATTAGCGCGAGTACAACTCGACGATCAGGCTCTCGTTGATGTCCTGCGACAGGTCTGCGCGATCAGGAACCGACTTGAAGATGCCTTCGAGTTTGGTGGTATCGACCGAGACCCAGCCGGGCAGTCCGCCCTGATCAGCCAAGCTCATTGATTCCTGAATTCGGGCCTGCTTCTTGGAGGCTTCACGCACGGCGACAACGTCGCTGGGCTTGACCATCGCGGACGGAATGTTGACCGTCTTGCCGTTGAGCACGATCGACTTGTGGCTGACGAGCTGACGGGCTTCGGCACGGGTGGAGCCAAACCCCATCCGATAGACGACGTTGTCGAGACGCGACTCGAGCAACTGAAGCAGATTTTCGCCGGTGTTGCCACGACGACGCACTGCCTCTGCGTAGTAGCGGCGAAATTGCCGCTCAAGAATGCCATACATCCGCTTGACCTTTTGCTTTTCGCGCAATTGCAAGCCGAAATCCGAGGTACGAGCCCCGGAGGTACGGCCGTGCTGGCCAGGCTTGCTGTCAAGCTTGCATTTGGAGTCGAGGCCGCGGCGGGCGCTCTTCAGAAACAGGTCCGTGCCTTCGCGGCGGGACAGTTTCGCCTTCGGTCCGGTGTAACGTGCCACTATGGTTCCTTAGTTGTTACGCAGGCGAACCCGGTAGTTCGCTTCGCGGTTAGTCTGCTCTTTGGCGCGATCCCGTGGCGGTAAGCAATCCGCGGGCGGCAGACGGTGGTCTTGCGTGCCCGGATGCTTGTGCTGCGCGGAAATTCCACACAGCACGGGCCGCCGGGCGACGGCCCAGAAAACTTGCTTCAGATCCGACGACGCTTCGGCGGACGGCAGCCGTTGTGCGGAATCGGCGTGACGTCCTGAATCTGCAGGATCTTGATGCCAAGGGCGTTCAGGGCGCGAACCGAGGACTCGCGACCCGGGCCCGGGCCACGGATCTGGACTTCCAGGTTCTTGATGCCGCATTCCTGCGCTGCGCGACCAGCAGTCTCGGCTGCGACCTGCGCCGCAAACGGAGTCGATTTGCGCGAACCCTTGAAGCCGGCACCACCCGATGATGCCCAGGACAACGCGTTGCCTTGGCGATCGGTGATCGTGATGATGGTGTTGTTGAACGACGCGTGCACGTGCGCGATGCCGTCCGACACATTTTTCTTGGACTTCTTACGAGCCCGGGATGCTGCAGCAGCAGCAGCCGACGACTGACCCTTAGTTGCCATGTCTAATTAGCCTCCAATTACTTCTTGAGCGCGATACCGGCTTTGCGCGGTCCCTTGCGGGTGCGGGCGTTGGTGCGCGTACGCTGACCGCGAACCGGCAGACCACGGCGATGACGCATACCGCGATAGCAGCCAAGATCCATCAGGCGCTTGATCGACATCGACACTTCACGTCGCAGGTCGCCCTCAACGGTGAAGCGCGATAGTTGCTCGCGAATGCGCTCGAGTTCCGCGTCGTTCAGGTCTTTGACCTTCTTCGAGTAAGCGACACCAGCGGCGTCACAAATCTCTCGGGCGCGGGTACGACCGATTCCATAGATGGCCGTCAGACCGATTTCGGTGTGCTGACGGTCGGGAATGTTGATTCCGGCGATACGTGCCATGTTTGACCTCTCAACCCTGCCGCTGCTTGTGACGCGGATCGGCGCAGATCACTCGGACCACGCCATTGCGCTTAATCACCTTGCACTTGCGGCACATTTTCTTAACCGATGCCATTACTTTCATCGTTCACCTCGAGCCTGCTTGATTCCAACCGGCCTTACTTGGCCCTGAACACGATCCGCGCCCGCGAAAGATCGTAGGGCGTCAATTCAACCGTAACCTTGTCACCCGGCAGGATGCGGATGTAGTGCATCCGCATCTTTCCGGAAATGTGACCGAGCACGACATGTCCGTTCTCCAGCTTGACGCGAAATGTCGCGTTGGGAAGGTTTTCGATGACCTCCCCCTGCACCTGGATTACGTCTTCCTTGCTCATCTCCCTGACTCAATACGCTCTCACCTTTAGTGGTTTGGCTTGCGCCGTGTTGGCTCAAACCCCCAACCCCTTCGATCCAGCCTTCTTGAGCAGACTTTCGTACTGATGCGACATCACGTAGGCCTGGACCTGGGACATGAAGTCCATGGTCACGACAACGATGATCAGTAGTGACGTCCCGCCGAAGTAGAACGGGACGTTCCACTTCAGCACCAGGAATTCTGGCAACAGACACACCAGGGTGATGTACACCGCCCCGGCCATTGTCAGTCGCATCAAAATCTTGTCGATGTAGCGTGCCGTTTGCTCGCCGGGACGAATACCCGGAACGAACGCCCCGCTTTTCTTCAAATTCTCAGACGTGTCCCTGCTATTGAACACGAGCGCCGTGTAAAAGAAGCAGAAGAACACGATCGCCGCTGCGTACAGCAGGATGTAAACCGGCTGCCCCGGAGACAGTGTTGCTGCGACATCCTTGAGCACTCGCACGACCGGATTGGTCGAGTCGCCGGACGTGAACCACTGCGCGAGCGTTGCCGGGAACAAAATAATCGAAGACGCGAAAATCGGCGGAATAACGCCAGACATGTTCAGCTTGAGGGGCAGATGCGACGACTGACCACCGTAGACCCGATTTCCAACCTGACGCTTGGCGTAGTTGACGACCAGCTTGCGCTGTCCACGCTCGACGAACACCACCGCTGCGGTCACCAGCAAGACCAGCACGACGATGAACAGGCCAACCAGTGCGCTCATTGACCCGGTGCGAATCAGCTCACCCATCCCACCAAGCGCGCTGGGAAGACCCGCTGCGATACCGGCAAAAATGATGATCGAAATACCGTTCCCAAGACCACGCTCGGTGATCTGCTCGCCAAGCCACATCAGGAACATCGTTCCGGTGACCAGGGACACTGCCGCGGTGAAGCGAAACTGCACACCCGGATCAATGACCAGCCCAGGCTGCGACTCGAGAGCCACCGCGATACCCACCGCTTGAAACGTGGCCAAACCCGCAGTGAACCAACGGGTGTACTTCGTGATGGTCCGCCGTCCAGCCTCGCCTTCCTTCTTCAGCGCCTCAAGCTGCGGCACCACCACCGTCATCA
>JALRBB010000488.1 GCA_023257915.1 Quisquiliibacterium sp.
GATCGCGCGGAAAGCGAAACACCATCACGTCACCCCGTTCCGGGCTGCCGGACTCGATGATCTTCGTGTGCACCAGCGGCAGTCTGACGCCATACGAGAACTTGTTGACCAGAATCAGATCGCCCACCAGCAGCGTGGGGATCATGGAGCCAGACGGAATCTTGAAAGGCTCCACGACAAACGAACGCAGGAAGAACACCACTGCGATGACCGGAAAAAGTCCCGCGGTGTATTCCAGCCAGAGCGGCTGCTGCAGCGCCTTTTCGGCGATCGCGGAACGCGCCGCAGCGGGATCGGAAACCTGTGCGCCGGACGCAAGGCTGCGCTCGAACTCCTCCAGGTGCTGACGTGCAAGTTCCCTGCGTCGCGGCAGAAAAACGAAACGGTCACCAAGCCAAGCGAGAAAAGTGACCAGCAGCAGCAAGAACAAGATCAGGGCGAAATTCACCGAAGACTCCTGGTTGGCACGACGGCCATGCGATCAAGCGATCAGCGATCGTCCACCTGCAGCACCGCCAGGAAGGCCTCTTGCGGGATTTCGACCGAACCGACCTGCTTCATCCGCTTCTTGCCCGCCTTTTGCTTTTCAAGCAGCTTGCGCTTGCGGGTGATGTCCCCACCGTAGCACTTGGCCAGCACGTTCTTGCGCAGCGCCTTGACGTTTTCGCGGGCAATGATGTTGCTTCCGATCGCCGCCTGGATCGCGACGTCATACATTTGCCTCGGAATCAGTTCGCGCATCCGCGACGCGACCTCACGCCCTCGGCTTTGAGAGACGCTGCGGTGCACAATCAAGGACAGGGCATCAACCTTCTCGCCATTGACTAGGATGTCCATCTTGACCACGTCGGAGGCGCGATACTCCTTGAATTCGTAATCCATCGAGGCGTAGCCGCGGGATGTCGACTTCAGCTTGTCGAAGAAATCGAGCACGATCTCGTTCATCGGCAGGTCATAGCTCAGGTGCACCTGGCGGCCGTGATAGGCGAGATTGGTCTGGACCCCGCGCTTGCCGGTGCACAAGGTGATCACGTTGCCGACGTATTCCTGCGGCACGAAAATGGTCACATCGACAACCGGCTCGCGAATCTCTTCGATCTTGCTCGGATCGGGCATTTTGGCCGGGTTTTCGACCGGAAAAACACTGCCGTCGCGCATCAGGACCTCGTAGACCACGGTAGGTGCGGTCGTAATCAGGTCCATGTCGAATTCGCGTTCCAGCCGCTCCTGGACGATGTCCATGTGCAGCAAGCCCAGGAATCCGCATCGGAAGCCAAAACCAAGCGCCTGAGAGACTTCGGGTTCGAATTGCAGCGACGCGTCGTTGAGCTGCAACTTCTCCAGCGCCTCGCGCATCGCCTCGAACTGGTTCGCCTCGACCGGATACAGGCCGGCGAACACCGACGGCTTGATCTCCTTGAAACCCGGGAGCGGCTCAGTTGCAGCCGGATTGGCGAGTGTCACTGTGTCGCCGACCTTGGCCGCCTTCAGCTCCTTGATGCCCGAGATCACAAAGCCCACTTCGCCAGCCGATAAATGCTCGCGCGGCGAAGACTTGGGGGTGAACACACCGACCTGCTCACAATTGTAGGTTGTGTTCGTGGCCATCAGTCGGATTCGATCCCGGGGACGCAATGTGCCGTTGACCACCCGAACCAGCATGACGACGCCGACATAGTTGTCGAACCAGGAATCAATGATCAGCGCCTGCAGCGGTGCGGCCGGATCTCCCTGTGGCGGCGGAATCCGGGCGACGATTGCCTCGAGGATTTCGTCGATGCCCATACCGGTCTTGGCGCTTGCCTGGATCGCATCGGTCGCGTCAATGCCGATGACGTCCTCGATCTCAGCGGCTGCTGACAGCGGATCCGCCGACGGAAGATCCATCTTGTTGAGCACCGGCACCACCTCGACGCCCAGATCGATGGCGGTGTAGCAGTTGGCGACCGTTTGCGCTTCCACCCCTTGAGTGGCATCGACGATCAGCAGCGCGCCCTCACACGCTGAGAGCGAGCGACTCACCTCATAGGAAAAGTCGACATGCCCGGGAGTGTCGATCAGGTTCAGCGCGTAGATCTTGCCGTCATTTGCCTTGTAGCTGAGCGCCGCAGTCTGGGCCTTGATTGTGATGCCTCGCTCCCGTTCGAGAGCCATCGAGTCGAGAACCTGGGCCTCCATCTCCCGATCGGAAAGCCCGCCACAACGCTGAATCAGGCGATCCGCAAGGGTTGACTTGCCATGGTCGATGTGCGCGATGATCGAAAAATTGCGAATGTTCTGCATAGGGGGCGACACGCGCCGGCAAAATGAAAAAAGAGGCGCTGTCGATGCGCCCCCAGACCCGCAATTCTACCGGATTGCCGCCTGCCTAAAATGCCGGCAGGCAGAAGCTCGCGATCTCATCGTCCAGCCGGAGCCGGTCTGATCGGGACGAAGCCTGCGCTATCGCCCCGCCGTACCAGCACGACATGGGTCTTGCTACGGTCAAGGCGTGCCGCGAGCTCATTGAACTGGCGCGTGCCGGTGACGTCCTGATTGTCCAGCGACATGATCACATCCCCCTGGCGAAGCCCTGCCTTTGCCGCAGCACCTTCAACGCTCTCGACGACGACTCCGTGACGGATCCGCAGCTGCGACTTGCGCTCGTCAGACAAGTCCGACACCACCAGCCCGAGCGCATTGGCCACCGCCGGCGTTGCCGGCGGCTCATTGCCGCCCGGGCCCGGCTGGCCGGCCCGCGCACGCGCCCCGTCGGCCTGCATCTCGGCGACCTTGACCTGCAGCTCACGGGTGCTGCCCTTGCGCCACACCTGAACCGACGCCGAACTACCCGGGCGGGTTGAACCGACCACACGCGGCAGATCGCTGACCTTGTCGATCGGCTTGCCATCAAACTTCAGGATGATGTCGCCAACCTCGAGGCCTCCGCGCTCGGCCGGACCACCAGCCTCGATGCTGCGCACCAGGGCACCGCCCGCCCGCGCCAGCCCCAGCGGCTCTGCGACTTCCTTGGTCACTTCGGCGATCCCGACGCCGATCCGGCCGCGAACCACACGCCC
>JALRBB010000506.1 GCA_023257915.1 Quisquiliibacterium sp.
GGCGACAGCCATACCTCGACGCATGGCGCGCTCGGTGCGCTGGCCTTCGGCATCGGCGCCACCGAGGTGTCGCATGTGCTAGCCACGCAGACGTTGTGGCAACGCAAGCCGCGCACGATCCGGGCCACCATCGACGGTCGGCTCGGCCAGGGGGTCGGTGCCAAGGACGTGATCCTGGCGCTGATCGCCAAAATCGGGACTGCTGGCGCGGCCGGGCATGCACTGGAATACGCGGGCTCGACCATCCGGGCCTTGTCGATGGAGGGCCGCTTCACGATCTCGAACATGTCAATCGAAGCTGGCGCCCGGGCCGGGATGATGGCGCCCGATGACACCACATTCGAGTACCTGGCCGGTCGCCCGTTCGCACCCCAGGGGACGCAATGGGATCAGAGCGTCGCACGCTGGCGCGCGCTGTGCAGCGATGACGCTGCCCGTTTCGATCGCGAGGTGTCGCTGGACGTCTCCTCGCTCGAACCGATGCTGACCTGGGGCACCAGTCCGGAGGACGCGGCGCCGATCACATCGCGCGTGCCGGATCCGGCCGCGCAGTCCGATGCGCAGCGGCGCGAGGCAATGGAGCGTTCGCTCAAGTACATGGGCCTGACTCCGGGCATGCCGCTGGCCGGCGTGCCAGTGCAGCGCGTGTTCATCGGTTCTTGTACCAACGGGCGCATCGAAGATCTGCGTAGCGCCGCAGCGGTGCTGCATGGGCGTAAGGTTGCGCCGGGGGTGGTCGCCTGGGCCGTGCCCGGTTCCGGCCTGGTCAAGGCGCAGGCCGAGGCCGAGGGGCTGGATCGCATCTTCCTGGCTGCCGGCGTGCAATGGCGCTATGCCGGATGCTCGATGTGTCTGGGCACCAATGGTGACATCGTCGCGCCGGGCGAGCGCTGTGCGTCCACGTCGAACCGCAATTTCGTCGGTCGTCAGGGCCCGGGTGCCCGCACCCATCTGATGAGCCCGGCGATGGCGGCGGCGGCCGCAGTCACCGGCACGCTGACCGATGTTCGAACCCTGATGCCGGAGGCCTGACCATGCAGCCCTTCCAGCGACTGGACTCGGTCGCGATGCCGATCGACCGGGCCAATGTCGACACCGACCAGATCCTGCCGGCTCGCTACCTGCAAAAGCCGCGCGCCAATGATTTCGGCGAATACCTGTTCCGCGATGTGCGCCGCCTTCCCGATGGCCGCGAAGATCCTGGCTTCGTGCTGAACCGGCCCGAATATCGCGATGCCCGCATCGTGGTCGCTGCGCGTAACTTTGCCTGCGGCTCGTCGCGCGAGCATGCGGTCTGGGCGCTTTACGACCACGGGTTCCGGGCGGTCGTGTGCAGCGGGTTTAGCGATATCTTCCACGCCAATGCGATCAAGAACGGCCTGCTGCCGGTTGTGCTGCCGCAACCGCAGGTCGATGCACTGCTCGCGATGCTGATGCGCGAGCCGGGTGCGCGGGTCGGTGTCGACTTGCAGGCCTGCCAGGTGCACTTTCCGGATTCCAGCGTCGTCTCGTTCGACATCGATCCGTTTGCGCGCAAGTGTCTGCTCGAGGGGATCGACGAGCTGGCTTACACGCTTGGACTGCGCGACAGGATCGAAGCCTTCGAGGCGCAGAATTTTCATCCACAGGAGTCAATGTGAAGATCGTCGTGATGCCCGGAGACGGGATCGGTATCGAAGTGACCCGTCAGGCGGTCAAGGTGCTCAAGGCCGCAGTGCCGGATCCAGGCAAGCTGGATCTGGTCGAGGTGCCGGTCGGCGGCGCCGGGCTTGAGGCAGCCGGCGATCCGTTGCCACCCGACTCGCTCAAGGCCGCCCAGCAGGCTGACGCGATTTTATTCGGATCGGCCGGCATGCCCGGCGACGAGCAGTTGCCGTATGACAAGCGTCCCGGCGCAAGCCTGTTGCGGCTGCGCAAGGCGCTCGACCTGTATGCGAACTTTCGTCCGGCAACCGTGTTTCCGGAACTGATCGGCGCGTCGACCCTGCGACCCGAGGTCATCGAAGGCCTGGACCTGATGATCCTGCGTGAGCTGTCCGGTGACGCTTACTTCGGCGAGCCGCGTGGCTTTCGTACCAATGAGGCCGGCGAGCGGGTGGGCTTTAACACGATCAGCTATTCCGAGTCCGAGGTACGCCGGATCGCGCACGCCGGCTTCAAGGCGGCGCGTGCCCGTCGCGGCAAGCTGTGCTCGGTCGACAAGGCGAATGTGCTTGAGTCGATGGTGCTTTGGCGTGATGTGGTGACCGAGGTCGGCGCCGAGTATCCGGACGTGGAACTTTCGCACCTGTTCGTCGATGCGGCTGCGATGATGCTGATGCGCGCGCCAACCCGTTTCGATGTCATCGTCACCGGCAACGTCTTTGGCGACATTCTCTCGGACGCGGCTGCGATGCTGACCGGGTCGATCGGCATGCTGCCATCCGCATCGCTGGGCAGCTCCGGTGTCGGTCTGTACGAGCCGGTGCATGGCACCGCGCCGGATATCGCCGGGCGTGATATCGCCAATCCGTTCGGTTCGATCCTGTCAGCCGCGATGATGATGCGCTACAGCTTTGATGACCAGCAGACCGAGGCGCGGATCCTGGCCGCGGTTCGCAAGGTGCTCGCCGACGGCTGGCGCACCGCCGATCTGGTGCAGCCCGGAACCCGGGCGATTGGCACCGAGGCGATCGGCGACAAGGTCGTTGATGCATTGCATGGATCATGACCGCGTTCTGACCCCTTCCCAGGCACTTGCGCTGGTGCCATTCTTGTGCCGGGCGGCTCGATCCGCCCGAGCAACTTGAAAAAATCACAAGGGAACCAGGAATCATGGAATCGTTGGATCACGGTGTCGTGAGGGAACTCGTCGCCCGGCGTGCTGCCTGGCGAACTGCGGTGCGCTGGGTGCTTCTCGGTTCGGCCGGTGTGGCACTCATCGGCGCGCTGTCGGCGCAGGCGGCGCATGCACAGGCTGCTTGGCCGACCAAGATGAGTTGCGCAAACTACATTCGCACCACGAGACGTCAACCAGTTGAGCGTCTCTAGAGCACTTCGAATCCGAAAGTCATCGACAATGACTCGATTGTCGTCCGGTCCAGCCATAGGCACGTTGAAGTCGGTGCGTACGAGCACGGTTTTGCCGCGCACATCACCAAGATCTTCTAATTTGGCGATCATTTAGCGACTGAGTGCTGCCCCGATGTATGTAGTCATATCGACCAATCGATTCGAATAACCCCATTCGTTGTCATACCAACCAAGCACTTTGACCAGAGTGCCCATGCTCATTGTTAGATCTTTGTCGAACACACAACTGTGCGAATTCGTGACTACGTCGCTCGAAACAATCGGATCACTGCAATATTCAAGAACTCCCTTCAATGGACCCGCTGCGGCTGCTTTATAAGCAGCGTTAATTTCGTCGACCGTCGCCGGATTCTTTAGATTTGCAACAAAATCGGTTATAGACCCTGTCGGCACTGGCACACGCAACGATGTGCCATCGAGTTTGCCCTTCATCGATTGCATCACCAGACTTGTCGCTCGCGCAGCGCCAGTGCTTGTCGGAATGATATTTATTGCCGCCGCACGAGCCCTTCGCAAATCGCTGTGAGGAGAGTCAACAATTGATTGATCACCGGTGTAAGCGTGAATGGTCGTCATCAAACCATTTTCGACACCGAATGCATCGTCTAAAACTTTTACCAGCGGCACGAAGCAGTTGGTTGTGCAACTGGCGTTTGATACAACCTTATGTTTTTTC
>JALRBB010000016.1 GCA_023257915.1 Quisquiliibacterium sp.
GGCGACACCCCGGCCGATGCGCTGCGCTATGCGCTGGATCTCGCGCGCCACGCCGAGTCCTGGGGCTATCGCCGCTACTGGGTCGCTGAACATCACAACATGACCGGCATCGCCAGCGCGGCCACCTCGGTGGTGATTGCACATATCGCCGGCGGCACGCGCACGATCCGGGTGGGTTCGGGTGGGGTGATGCTGCCGAATCACTCGCCGCTGGTGATCGCCGAGCAGTTCGGTACGCTGGAGTCGCTGTTTCCCGGGCGTATCGACCTGGGACTCGGGCGGGCACCCGGCACCGATCAGGTCACTGCCCGGGCAATGCGCCGCGACCCGGCGGCCGGCGAAGAGTTTCCCCAGGACGTGATGGAACTGCAGGCCTTGTTCGCACCGGTGCAGCCTGGCCAGCCGTATCGCGCAGTGCCGGGAGCGGGGCTGAATATCCCCTTATGGATTCTTGGCTCGAGCCTGTACGGCGCGCATGTCGCTGCCGCGCTGGGCCTGCCGTACGCATTCGCGTCGCACTTCGCGCCAGACGCGCTGCATCATGCGTTGCAGGTGTATCGCGAGCGCTTCAAGCCGTCGGCGCAGCTCGATCGTCCCTACGCGATGCCCTGCGTCAATATCATCACCGCAGATACTGACGAAGAGGCGCGCTACCTGTTCACTACCGCGCAGCAGAACTTCACCCGGATGATCCGCAACACCCGCGGGCAGATGCCGCCGCCGATCGAGAATATCGATGCCTTCTGGTCGCCGGCGGAAAAGGCACAGGCGATGCGCATGCTGAGCTGCTCGTTCGTCGGCTCGCCCGACACGGTACGGGCCGGACTCGACAAGTTCATCGAACAGACCGGTGCCGACGAACTGATCGTCTCGGGCCCGATCTATGATCATGCAGCCCGGCTGCGTTCCTTTGAGATTGCCGCTGCATTGTCGGCGGAGCTTGGCAGCCTGCAGGCGGTTGCCGCCTGAGGCAATTGGTCGGCGGGTCATCCACCGCCTGGCTGGTGGGGCCGTCGCTGCCTGCGCGGCGCGCCGTCGAGTGCTGCGCTGAATGCGCGATAATTCCGTATTGTCCGGGGGCTGGCTGAGCAGGCGCGCGTCCTGGCCCGGAATTTTTTCAGGAGACACGAATGGCACTGGTATCGATGCGACAGCTGCTGGATCACGCAGCCGAGAACGGCTACGGAATTCCCGCGTTCAACGTGAACAATCTCGAGCAGGTGCAGGCGATCATGTCTGCCGCGGCCGAGATCGACGCGCCGGTGATCATGCAGGCCTCGGCAGGTGCACGCAAGTACGCTGGCGAGGAATTCCTGAAGTACCTGATCCAGGCAGCGGTTGCCTCCTATCCGAACGTGCCAGTTGTGATGCATCAGGATCACGGCCAGTCGCCGAAGGTTTGCCAGGGCGCGATCGACCTGGGTTTTTCCTCGGTGATGATGGACGGCTCACTTGAGGAGGATGGCAAGACGATCTCCTCGTACGACTACAATGTCGATGTCACCCGCAAGGTCGTTGGGATGGCTCATGCGGTGGGCGTCACGGTCGAGGGCGAACTTGGCTGCCTCGGCTCGCTCGAGACGATGAAGGGCGACAAGGAAGACGGCCACGGGACCGATGCGACGATGACCCGTGAGCAGTTGCTGACCGATCCCGAGCAGGCTGCCGACTTCGTCAAGCGCACCCAGGTGGATGCGCTGGCCATCGCCATCGGGACCAGTCACGGTGCCTACAAGTTCTCTCGCAAGCCCACCGGAGACATCCTGGCGATTTCGCGGATCAAAGAGATCAATGCCCGGATCCCGAATACCCACCTGGTCATGCATGGATCCTCATCGGTTCCGCAGGAACTGCTCGCTGAAATCCGTCAGTTCGGCGGCGACATGAAAGAGACCTATGGCGTGCCGGTCGAGGAGATCCAGGAGGCCATCAAGTACGGCGTGCGCAAGATCAATATCGACACCGATATCCGGCTGGCCATGACCGGTGCGATCCGGCGCTTCTTCGCGGAGAACCCGTCGAAATTCGATCCGCGCGAATACCTGAAGCCGGCACGCGAGGCCGCTAAGGGCATCTGCCTGCAACGGTATCGGGAGTTTGGCTGCGCCGGACAGGGCAGCAAGATCAAGCCGGTGGCGCTGTCGGTGATGATCAATCGCTACGGCAAGGGTGAACTCGCTCAGGTCGTGAACTGACCACTTCGATGATGCGGGGCTCTCTGGTTCTCGAGGCGCTCGGCAAACAATTTGACGCCGGAACCAAGGCCCTCGAGCAAGTCAGCCTGCGCGTCGAACCTGGAGCATTCGTCTCGCTGCTCGGACCGTCGGGATGCGGCAAGAGCACCTTGCTGCGAATTGTCGCCGGGCTCGAATCTTCGACCCAAGGAAGTCTGCGCTTCGAAGGTGATGGCGGCGAGGCGCAGGCGCCTGCGCTGTCCTTCGTCTTCCAGGAACCCACGCTGATGCCCTGGGCTAGCGTATTCGACAACGTTTGGCTACCGTTGCGGCTCGCCGGGCGCAGCAGGCAACAGTGCGCAGCGCAAATCCAGGCGGTGCTGGCGACCGTCGGTCTGGCGGAGTTCGCCAAAGCTTTGCCCCACGAGTTGTCCGGTGGCATGAAGATGCGGGTGTCGATCGCCCGTGCGCTGGTTTCCCAGCCGTCCCTTCTGCTGATGGACGAGCCGTTCGCCGCGCTCGATGAAATCACCCGGGAACGCCTGGACGATGACTTGCTCGCGTGGTGGCGCGATCAGGCGCTGACCGCGCTGTTCGTCACGCACAGCGTGTTCGAGGCGGTGTATCTCAGCCAGCAGGTCATCGTGCTCAGTGCGAGGCCCGGACGCATCCTTGCCCGCTTCGAGATCGATGCCCCGTATCCACGTGGCGACGCCTTTCGCGGTTCGCCGCAGTATGCCGCGCTGTGCGCGCAGGTGGCCGCGGCTTTGCGGGCCGGCAGCGAGGCGAGATGAGATCCGCGAGCGTCCGGGTTTTGGTGCCAGCCCTGGTGCTGATCGCTGCCCTGCTAGGCTGGGAGATGCTGGTGCGGTTTGCGCAGATTCCGCACTACATCCTGCCGGCACCCAGTCTGATCGGGATGACGCTATGGGCGAATCTCGGATCGCTCGCGCAGTCCTGGCTGTTCACGATCAAGATCACCTTTGGCGCACTGCTGCTGGCTGCGCTGCTCGGCGCGGCGTTAGCCGCGCTCTTTGCGAGTTCGCGGCTGATCGAAGTGGCGCTCTTTCCGTTCGCGATC
>JALRBB010000045.1 GCA_023257915.1 Quisquiliibacterium sp.
CGAGCGCGCCCTTGGGCTTGCCGGTGGTGCCCGAGGTGTACAGGATGGTTGCGTCGTCCTCGGGCGCAAGCTTCACTGGCGGCATCGGGCGATCCGGAAGTTCGCGCCAGCGCTCCACGCTGCCGATCACGTCCTCCAGGCGCCGCACCTTCGGATGCGCAATATCCTCGCTCTCGCGCGTCACGTACACGCGCTCGAGCTGCGGACACTCATTCAGATGCCCGGAAAGCCGCTCCAGACGTTCACGATCCAGGATCGCTACCTTGCAGCCGGCGTCGGTGAGTCCGTACTGCAGCTCCGGACCGGTCCACCAGGCGTTCAGCGGCGTGATCACCGCACCGGCGATCAGCGCACCGAAGAACGCCACAGGCCACTCGGGCAGATTGCGCATCGCCAGCGCCACCCGGTCGCCCTTGACCACGCCGGCCGCGATCAGCGCATGCGCGAGCGCTAGTGACGCGCGCGCAAAGTCTTCATAGCTGGCCCGCTCGCGATCCAGCACCAGAAAGGTCTTGTCCGCATGCGCACGGCTGGTGACGAACAGATCGACGAAACTCTTCGGACCGTTTTTCCAGACCCGGAACTGCCGCCCGCCGATGGTTTCCTGCGTCACTTCCAGCGGTGAGCCAGGCGCGGTCATCGCCGCATGCGCCTGCGCCAAGGTCAGCGCGGGCCAGTCGGCCGGCAGTTCGGCAACCGGCGGATTCTTCTTCAGCATCGATGCGGTCATGGCGGGCTCCGGGAAGGATCTGCCAACAGGCGTTCGAAACGGGGTGGATCAGCGCTTTTTCATCGACGCGAGAAACGCGTCGATCGCCTGGTCATGCTCGGGCGTGTGATGCGCAATCGCCTGGTAGGCCGCCGACAATTCAAGCAGCGAATCCAGCCGCATGTGCTGGCTCTCACGCAGCAGCTTCTTGGACATGCGCAGTGTCGGGCCGGGGTTGGCTGCGATCTTCTCAGCCAGCGCACGCGCCTGCGGCATCAGATCATCTGGCGCGACCACGCGCGACACCAGCCCGCAGGCCAGCGCTTCGGCCGCGTCGATCGTGTCACCAGTGAAGGTCAGCTCGGCGGCCTTGGACATGCCGACCACTCGAGGCAGCAGCCAGGCGCCGCCATCACCCGGGATGATGCCCAGCTTCACGAAACTCTCGGCGAACTTCGCACGCTCGGACGCGATACGGATGTCGCACATCATCGCCAGGTCGCAGCCGGCGCCGATCGCCGCGCCGTTGACGGCGGCAATCGTCGGCACGTCCAGGTCATAGAGCGCCAGCGGAATGCGCTGGATGCCATTGCGATAGCCGTCGCGGATCTGGTAGGGCGAGCCGCCGGCGATGCCGGTCTTGTTCTTCATGTCCTTGACGTTGCCGCCAGCACAAAACGCACTGCCGGCACCGGTCAGGATCACACAGCGCACGCTCTGGTCGGCGCGGATGCGGGCGCAAAGATCGACGATCTCAGCCCATTGCGCCTGCGTGGACAGCGCGTTGCGCTCGTCCGGATTATTCAACGTCAGCGTGACGATCGCGCCGTCCTGCTGGTAGACCACGAAATCAGCCATCTTCGTCTCCTGCGAAACCGGTTCAGGTGGGATTGGAATTCAAACGCGTGATGCGCCGATGCTCGCGTGGCTCGGCGGCCATCAGCCGGCCGCGACCACCGCGCGACTGGCGCGCAAGGCCTCGATCTCTTCGGTGCCGTAGCCGAGTTCAGCCAGCAGCGCGAGCGTGTGCTGCCCCAGCCGCGGTGCATGGCCGGGCGGCGGCAGCGGGTCCTGATGCCAGGTGGCGCCTGGCGCAATGCTGCGCACCCGCCCCTCGCTGGGATGCTGCTGCTCGCCGATGAAGCCGGTGGCGAGCAGATGCGGATCAGACAGCAATTCATCGACCGAGCGCATCGCCATCACCGGCGCGTCGATCGACTCAAGCAGCGCGACCGCGCTGCGGGTGTCCAGATGCGACAGTTCTCGCTCGACCAGCCCGTACAACTCGTCGATGCGCTGCGTGCGCCCCTCGATCGTGGCCAGCTCCGGATCCTGCTCGAGCAAATCGCGCCGCCCGATCGCATCGAAAAAACGCAGCCAGTGACGATCCGAGTAGATCATCACGCAGACCCAGCCGTCGCTGGTCGCATACGGTTTGCGATAGCGCGACAGATGGCGGGCATAGCCGGTCGGCCCGAGCGCCGGGATGAAGGTCTCGCCCTGCAGATGGTCGAACATCGCAACGCGGGTCATCGTCTCGAACATCGTCACGTCGATTGCGCGGCCCTTGCCGCTGCGCGTGCGACCGACAAGCGCTGCCAATACGTTGTTGACCGCCGACAGGCCGGTCATGCGGTCGGCGAGTGCGAACGGTGCGTAATGCGGCGTCCCGATGTTGCCGACACCAGCCAGGTGGGTCAGCCCGCTGGCGCCCTGGATGATGTCGTCATACGCGGGTAGCGCCGAGTACGGTCCGCCGCGCGCAAAGCCGAACATGCCGCAGTAGATCAGCCTGGGGTTTAGCTCGCGCAACACCTCCCAGTCCAGGCCAAGGCGCTGCATCGCCTGCGGGCGCAGGTTGTAGCAAAACACGTCGGCGGTCGCGACCAGGCGCAGCAGCGCCGCGCGACCGGCGTCGGTCTTCAGGTCGAAGACCACGCTTTTTTTTCCACGATTGGCGTTCAGGAAGATCGCGCCCATGCCTGGATTACGCATCGGCCCGATGCCGCGCACCAGATCGCCCTCGGGCGGCTCCACCTTGATCACCTCGGCACCGAACTCGGCCAGCGTCTGGGTCGCGAACGGTCCCATCAGCACCGAGGTCAGGTCGACCACCCGCACGCCGGCAAGAGGTGCCTGCTGTTCGTGTTGTTCGTGTTCGAGGGACACCGGCGTGACTCTCCGAGGCTCAGGCATCAAAACGGTCGAGCACCTGCCCGGGACCGCGAGCAAGATCCAGGGCCTTGCTGCCGTCCCAGATCATCTGACCGTTCACCCAGACGCCATGTACGCCGATGCCATCGCGAATCATGCGACGGCCGCCACCCGGAAGATCGTCGACCGCGCGCAGCTTGCCGATGCCGACGGTGGCCGGGTCAAATAGCAGCAGGTCGGCAAAGGCCCCCTGCGCGATGCGACCGCGACCCGGGATGCGATACAGGTCGGCCGGATGCGAGGTGAGCCTGCGCACCGCCTCCTGCAGCGTGAAGGTGCCGGTCTCGCGCACCCAGTGCCCGAGCATGTGCAGCCCAAAACCCGCGTCGCACAGGTAGGTCAGATGCGCGCCGGCATCCGACAGCGTCACCACGCCGGCGCGATGCTTGAGCAGCCGCGCAACACCGGCGTCCTTGTTGTTGTAGAACTTGCCGATCAGCCGGGTCGCCAGATTCTCGGACAGCACAAAGTCGAACAGCCAGTCGACCGGATCCTTGCCGGCCTGCGCGGCAAGCTGCGCAACGCTGCGCTGCTCCATCGCCGCATGCTCGGGCAGCGCAGGTGAGACTTCAACCGTGGACCAGTCGCCGTAGAACAGGATGCCCTCGCCGGGCGAGCGCAGATTCTCGCGAAAGCGCTCGCGCATTGCCGGATCGGCGTAGATCGCACGCAGCGCATCCGGGTTCTCGTCGTTCGCCTTGACCGGCTCGAAGGCCGGATGACTGTAAAAGACGTACGGGCGCTGCATGTCGAAGTCGAACGACAGCGGCTGGCAGCTGGTCTGGATGTAGACCTCATGGCCCCGGTCGATCGCCTGGGCACAGCGCTCGAACAGCTGCAAGCCGCGATCCGGCGCCGCGTCGTGATACATCGACAGCACGGTCGAGATGAACATCGGCCGGCCGGTGGCCTGGGCCAGCCGCTCCATGTAATCAGGGGTGGCGCGCGGACCGGTCGCGCTCATGAACACGCCGCGGCCGACTTCGCCAAGCACCCCGACCATCGCCGCGAGTTCCTCGTCGGAGGCAATCGTCGAGGGCATCGGCACGCCGCCGTAGCCGCTGTGGTTCGGCGAGAACGAGGACGCAAACCCGATCGCGCCGGCCTGCATCGCCTCGCGCACCATCGCGGTCATCGTCGCGAGTTCGTCAGCGCTGACCTCGCTACGCGAGCAGGCCTCATCGCCCATCACCGCGGTGCGGATCACCGAATGGCCGGCGAACACCGCCAGGTTCAGATAGGGCCCGACATCGCGCAGCATCTGCATGTACTGCGGGAAGGATTCGAAGTTCCACCGCACGCCGGTGAGCAGTGCGTCGAGGTCCATGCCCTCGACGACCGACAGGTTCTTCATGACGGTCTCACGCAGCGGCGGCGGGCATGGCGCGATACCAAAACCACAGTTGCCGATCACCGCG
>JALRBB010000071.1 GCA_023257915.1 Quisquiliibacterium sp.
GGCTTCCTGCGGTTCAATGCGGCGTGAGGCCGCGGCCGTGACATGGGCCCAGCAATATAGTGCCTTGGCATACGAATAGCCCGGGTCCATCGCGATGGCCCACTCCAACAGGCTGAGCGTGTCCTTGAATTCCTGCCTCGATGCTGGCAAATGCAGCCGAGGCAATGCCTGCAGGCACAGATCATAGGCCTGCAGTTTGTTCGTGGGCTTGGACTGGGAGAGCGCCAACTCGGCCCGCAACAGGCTGGGCTCGATGGCCGCAGCCACCTGTGCGGCGATCCGGTCCTGCAAGTCGAAGATGTCGTCGAGAACGCCCTCAAACCGCTCGTTCCAGACAAGCTGCCCAGTCGCCGTTTCGACCAACTGCACGCCGATGCGCAAGCGCTGGCCGGCCTGCCGAAAGCTGCCTTCGACCAGGTAGCGCACGCCCAGATCGCGCCCGACCTGTGGTGCGTCGACAACCCGACCCTTGTAGGTGAAACTGGAACTGCGGGCGACTACGACGAAGGTACGTACGCGCGACAGTGCGGTCGTAATCTCGTCGACGATCCCATCGACAAAATAGTCCTTGGCCGCTTCGCCGCTGAGGTTGGCAAACGGCATCACGGCGAGCGAGGGCTGGTCTGGCGGTGGCGCCAGGGCAGTGGGCGCGTTCGGCGCTGCCGGTTCGACAACACCGGTCCTCGCGAACGGGGGCCTGCTATCCGCAATGGTCAGTTCGGCGGTGAAGCGGTATCCACGTCCCGACACCGTGGCAATCGCCTGGGGCCCCAAGCACTTGCGTAGCGCGGCGATCTGCACGGTAAGGTTGGACTCCCCGACGACCAGACCGTGCCAGACCCGATCGAGCAGTTCGGCCTTGCTCACGACCCGGTCGCGGTTCTCCAGCAGGCACATCAACAGGTCAAAGGCGCGAGCGCCCAAGTTCACCACGCGGTCCGCGACGAGCACACGACGCTCGTCAGGCAGGATCTCAACGTTGGCAAAACTCAGTCGCTGCATGCCACAGGCCTTATCTGTTTACTCGCACCGGTCAGCCCGCGGCATTGCCGCCAACACCCTGCATCCGATCACCGCTGTGCCTTCCTCTGCGAATGCGCTGTCTTTGCACATGACGCCGGCCGCAGACGCCGCCAAACTTGGGGTGAATACGCTGGTAGGGCAGAGCGACGGCGACCATCATTGTGAGTTTATGGTACGACACGGTTCGTCGGTCCGGTCTGTCTCAAACTCATGGGGCGGGCTCTTTCCAGACCCGGCTCCGCTTCCCGATAACCTGACCAGCCAAGCAAAACGGGTCGCCTCCTTCGCGCAGCGCGTATTGTTTGGCTAGAGAGATCCTCCAAGACAGCTATGCAGACCAGAATCATCACCAATGCACTGGGACAGGAAGTCGAAGTCTTCTGCAATGACCAGATCGGGACACACATCGAGAAATACGGTCTGTATGAAAAGGACAAACTGACCGTATTGATGCAGATTCTGACCGGTATGGACAAGGCCGTAGTCCTCGATATCGGCGCCAACATCGGCAACCACACGCTGGCGTTTGCCACCTGTGCCAGCCAGGTCCACGCGTTCGAACCAGTGCCGGAGACTTTCCGGATACTGCAACGCAACATCACCCGCAATCAATTGCCCAATGTCCAGGCCTGGAACCTGGCCCTGTCGGACAGGCAGGAAAAGACCAGTATTTATCTTGGCAAGCCGGGCAACATGGGCATGTCGAGCATGGAACAAAAGGAGTCCAGTGGTGCGCAAGTGGAGATCACTTCAGTCGCTGGTGATGGATTCCTGGAACAGCACGATATCAATCGGGTCGACTTCATGAAGATCGACGTGGAGGGTCATGAATATTTCGTGATCCTGGGGCTGATGGAAACAATCCGTCGATGCACACCGGTCATCACGCTCGAATGGAATGACAGTGCCGCGATAAAGCGTTTCGCCGGTTCGTCAGCGTTCAGGTTTCTCGAATCACGCTACGACTTTTACGGTCTGGCGACGAACCACGACAGGACCGTCTGGGCCGACAAGCCCTTCGCATGGTTCAAGCGGAAATTCAACCGCTGGTGCCTGCCGTCACGCCCGGTGATCCATCGGTTCAACCCCGCTTGGCGTTACGACAATATCCTGCTCCTGCCCCGGGGCGGACTTTGGCAGAAGAAACTGTCGCCGGCTTTGTTTGGCTGATCCATGCGAGGGCCGCCCGAAGGCGGCCGTCATGGTGTTCACCCGGTCACCTTAAAAGAGCCCGGAGACCCTGCTTCCGTAAGTCCTCTACGACCAGTTCTGCCTGTCAAGCGACGCGGATCGCCGCCATCATTCCGCTGGCCTGATGTTCCAGCACATGACAGTGCAGCATCCAGACGCCTGGGTTATCCGCAACGAAGGCGATTTCGGCCCGCTGGCGTGCTTCGAGCAAGACGGTGTCGCGCCATTCCCGATGCGCCGTGGGGCTGCCGTCGCGGCTCACGACCCGAAACACATGGCCATGCAGATGGATCGGGTGGGGCCACATCGTATCGTTGACCAGTTCGATGAGCGCGGTGCGGCCCAATTCAAGCGAAAGAATCGGCTTGGCGTCATGCTCATGCACCGGTTGGCCGTTCACCGTCCAGATCATGCCGCGCGCCGCAGGTTGGCGCGGCATGCTGCCCATCATTCCGCCGCCGAACACAATCTGGTGGCGCTCCGCGCGCTCCAGAACCGGTTCGGCAACCGGGTTCGGGGCAAGCGGCTGCAGTGCGCTGCCGGCGCGTCCTGCCCGTGTGTTCTTTGAGTAGCGAAGATCAAGCAAGCGATAGGCAAGCCGCGGGTAATAATCATCCACCACCGGATAGTTGCGGCCGGACTGTCCTGCGAGATCCAGGATCAGGTCTGCTCGCATTGCCGGGCCGAGCACCACACGCCCGCGCTCCGGTCGGTGAGGAGCAACCGGATGACCGTCGTAGGCGATCACCACCGGATCATGTCCCTGGAAATTCAGCCCGTAGATTCGTGCGTTGGATGCATTGACCAGCCGCAGCCGCAGGCGTTCGCCAGGGTTGACATCGATCGATTCGGGTACCGACCCGTTCACGCTGACCGTATTGCCGATGCGCCCGGCATGGCTGGCATCCATGAAATTGCCGAAGTTCGGCACGATCCTGGCTTCCCGATCCAACCGCCAGTCTGAAAGGACCCAGAGCAGTTCCCGATCGACTGCGGGCGGGGCGTGCTCCTGCACAATCAGTGCTCCGGAAAGTCCGCGGCCGACCTGCTCCGCGCTGCCAAGGTGCGGGTGATACCAGTATGTTCCCGCATCAGGCAAATCGAATTCGTACTGGAACTTCGCACCCGGTTCGACCGGCGCTTGGGTCAGATGAGGTACCCCGTCCATCGCATTCGGCAGGCGGATGCCGTGGAAATGTACCGTGCTCGCTTCTGGCAGGTGGTTCTCAAAGGTGATTCTCAGTCGCTCTCCCTGCCGGTAGTTCAGCACCGGTCCGGGGATTTTGCCGTCGTAGCTCCAGACCTCGGTCGGCGGATACCCCTCACCCACCAGGGAATGCCTGGCGGTGACTGCCCGGAGCACCCGGGCGGGTGGATCGCTGGCGCGGACCAATCCTGGAAATGCGCCCGCTCCCAGGGCAAAACCGGAGCTCAGGAACATGCGTCTGGGAAAATTCACAGGCATGCGTCAGCGCCTCATCAGGGTGGACTCCCCGCCGCCAATGTCGGTGATCGCGGCGGTCTTGTGCGGGCATAGCCGTTCGATCAAGCGCGACGACTTCCCAAGGTGGGGCGCGTACCAGCTGAAATCATCGAACTGTTTGCGGCGATAGACCGCGTCCCAATGTTCAGAAGCGTGCTTGCTTGTTCTCCCGTTAATGGTACTTGCACAGGCGGGCGCGCAGGAAACAGTCGCGCCCTGGGCCTACAAGGCCCGCTGTCGCAGCGCGAGCAGGGCACCCAGCCAGAGCGCACCTGCCGAGAACACCAGGCCGCGCGCCAGACCACCCGCGCCATCGGCAATCAAGCCGACTATCGTGGGGCCAACGATCTGGCCGGCGGCAAACGTGACCGTGAAGGCGCCAATGCCCGCCGCCCATTGCGAGGCTGGCAGGTTGTGCCGCACCAGGGCGGTGGTGCTTGCCACGACGGACAGAAACACCGCCCCAAACATCAGCGCCGAGATCATGACCAGCGACCAGGCACTGGTGAGTGCCGGCAAAATGGCTGCCACCCCAAGCAGCGCGTTGAGCCGTGCGAGCGGCTGGCCGTCACGATGGCGGTCCAGCAGACCGGCCCAGATCCGCGAAGAGGCGATCACCGCGACACCCAGCAGCGTGTAAAAGATGGTGATATCCGACCCTGGCAGGTGGCGTTCGGCAAGCAGCGCGATCACGAAGGTCATGTAGCCGATGTAGCCCATTCCAAAGCACAGGTAGCCGAGCAGCCCGAAGGCAAAGTCGCGCCAGCGAAACTTACGCTGTTCGGGCGTGCGCTGCCCGTTCGCCGCGACTGGCGCCGGACCCTGCGCCTCAAGTTGCGTCAATACCCGCGCCGGCCAGGCGAGCAGCAGCGTGGCCAGTCCGCACAGCAGTGCCATCGCCCACCAGCCCCAGGCCCAGGGGTGTGGCTGACCTGCAGCCGCCAGCAAGACCTGCGGCACCAGCAGCGCCGACAGCGCAATGCCAACGCCGGTACCTCCGTAGTACAGACCAAGCAACAGGCCGCTGCGCCGTGGCTGGCGCGCCCCCAGGCGGGCTGCCAGCAGCCCGCCGGTGCCGAACACCAGCCCGCTGGCCACCCCCGCCAGCAAGCGCTGCAGCAGCAAAGCCGCGGCATCGGTGAAAAACCCGCTGGCCGCCATGAATACCGTTGCCAGCGCCGACCCGGCGATGAACAGCCGCGTCGGCGCCAGGCCGCGTAGCAGCCAGGCCATGGCCATGGCACCAATGAGGTAGCCCACCGCATTGGCGGTGTTCATCGCGCCGGCCAGCGTGTAGCTCCAGCCCAGGTCGGCGCGCATTGGTGGCAACAGCAGGCCGTAGGCAAAGCGCGTGATGCCCAGCGACACGGCGGCCCCTAGCGACAGCGACAGCGCCAGCCGCAGGTAGGGCGTGGCGTCTGGCGGTGATTCGTCGTTCAGGCCGGCGGGCAGGCTGGTGCGGGGCATGGCGCAATTGTGCGCCAGACTGTCTGGGGGATGCGGTTTTATGTGTCCGCCCTAGCTTGCACCGGCAGGTACAGGCGCACTGTAGTGCCGCGGCCGAGTTCGCTGTCGATCCTCGCGGTGCCGCCGAGTTGCTCGCAAAAGCCGCGCACCATCGATAGCCCAAGCCCGGTGCCGCGTCCCAGGGCCTTGGTGGTGAAAAACGGCTCGAAGGCTCGGTCCTTCACCTCCTGGCTCATCCCGGGACCGTTATCGGCGAGTTCCAGCACCGCGTACTCCCCCGTTTCGAGCTGCGCTTCCTTGCCTTGGGCACGGCGCGTGCGAAGCACCAAAGTGCGCTCGCCACGCATATCCTCCATCGCATCGCGCGCGTTAATCACCAAATTGAGCAAGGCGCTGGACAGTCCCGCCGCATCCACCTTTGTGTTTAAAACCTCCTCGCATAGCTCCAAGCGCACCGTCACCGTTGCCCCTGCCGAACTGCTCAGCAGTGCCAGCATTTCGCTGATCAGTGCGTTCAGGTCCAGTACCTGAACCTTGAGCGGCTGACGACGCGCCACCGCCAGTAGTGAGCGTGTCACCTCCGCACCGCGCAGCGCCGCCTCCAGTGCCGTGCGGTGGCGTTCCAGGAGCTTTTCGTTACTCTCAGGTAGCTGCTCGCGAATCAAGTCCAGATTTCCGATCACGATGCCCAGCAGATTGTTGAAGTCGTGCGCCAGTCCCCCGGTCAGCTGCCCAAGCGCCTCGAGTTTCTGCGATTCGCGAAAGTGCTCCTCAAACCGCTTGCGCTCGGAAAGGTTGCTAACCGACACCAGTATCTGACGCTCCAAGCCGGTCTGCACCGGGCTCAACCCGATTTGGGCATAGAACTCGCTTCCATCTTTGCGACGCACCGTCAGATCGGGTCGCGCAAGCATGGGCTGAGTGGTCGGCTCGGCAGCGAAATCCCGGCGGTACCCTGCATGTGCCTTGGCTAAGCGTGAGGGCACGAGAAGCTCGACCAGCTGACCCGCCAACTCGCCACTGTCGTAGCCGCTGTCTCTTTCAAACTGCGCGTTGGAAAGAACAATCCTGCCCGCGCTGTCCACCAGCAGCAGTCCAGCAGGTGATGCTTCCACCAGATGACGGAATTTTTTTTCGGATTCCTCCAGTTCGCGCTGCTGGTTGTGCACGGTCCGCGCATGCAACAGCACGGCCGAGCCCAGCAAGACAGAGAACAACAGGATCAACCAGGGGAGGAGCCGACCTGCAGAAATCCCCGCACCGACTCCGCTCGGTAGGATGGTCACACGCCAGTTTGCCCCGGCAAAGGCAAAATCCGATTGTCCGCGTCGCTGCGCTAACCATCCCTGCTCAGTCTGTGGTGCTGACTCTGCGCTTGATGAAGCCACTAGCTGCGGGGCATCGGTGGACCTGGATAGATAAAAAAGTGCTGCATCGCGGCCTCTAAACCCCTGCGATTTCATCGATTGCCCGAATATTTTGTTCAGGCGGATCACTATGGACGAGTACCCGAGAAAATCCTCCGTCTTGGCGCGAGGTTTGCCCCACTCAGCCCCGCCGCGCCACGCTGGGGCCACAACCAGAATCGCTTTCCCCGCGTTCGGCTCCTGCACCAGGGCCAGTGGTTCGGTGCTCGCGGGCAGGTTTGTCTTTAGCGCTCCCTCAAGCGCAGCCCGTCGGTTGGGGACCGAGGCAAGGTCAAGGCCTATCGCGTTGCGGTTGGGCTCAAAGGGGTAGATGTATCTGACCGGGAAATATTCCTCGCGCTGCCCTGCCCGCACCCGAGCGCCGCCGGTTGCGCGCTCCCAGATCTCGTATTGAATCTGCCCCTTATCCCGTGCGACCTGTTCATGGGTAGCCCGCTGTGCGGCGCTCACCCGCGGTACAAACGACAAAGTGGCCGACATGCCACCCAGCAAACTGTCGCCAAACTCCTCAAATTGGCGCTCGCTTACAGGATTGCCCAACGAGAAGAGCGCGGCCACCGCCTTGCCATAGAGCATCTGGGCCTGCAAATCTTCACTCACCTGATCGGCGAGTTGCCGGGCTTCCTGGGCCAGAAGGGCGCGAAATTCCTGCCTGTCTTGGTGGGCAATCACGGTGTAGCTCACAAGCCCGGCGCCGATCATGGCAAGTGCGAGCGCGCAAGACAATGGAACGGGCACAGCGCCGAGCCGCCTGGTAAGTTGTGGCCATGCGAGCAGCGGCAAACCGACCACCAGCATTCCAGCCAAATCTCCTGCCCACCAGGTCAGCACCAATGCATCAAGGTTTTCCCCGGTGATCAAGCCACCGGCGAACAGGGCACCGACCCCGACCAAGGGCGCGAGAATGGTGGCCGGCACCACCGCTGCCAGGGAGCGACGCGCCACCCCCAGCGGCTCCGGTTGCGGCGTATCCGGAGACGCGCGCAGAACGTAGCGGCGCAGTAGATACCCAGCCACGCCAGCCTGGGCGGTCGAGCCCAAAGCGATTATTGCGGCCACGAAGAGCGCTGTCGGAGCAATGCCCATCTGGTGCAAATTCGCCGTGAACGAGCCCAGCCAAACGCCCGCCGCGCCAACGCCCGGGGCAAATGCCATCGCCGCCAGCGCAATACCCGAGGGAATCCATACCGGGGTGACATTGCCTGGGGAAAGGGCAAACACAAAGCCCAGTTTGGCAAACACGAAATAGGCAACCGCGATGACAACGGTCTGAAGCGCCTGTCTACCCAAGCTTTGTTGCCCGTTCCATGTCGTTTCAGTGGCTTTCATTAGATCCACTATGGGGTCATCCAGAGGCTTACTCCCTTACTGATGGTAAACGATGCCTATCGAGCACGGCAGGAAGGCGCCGTGGCGTAGGTCGACATAGGCGAGGATCTCCCGGCGGCGAGCTTGCAAGCCCTGCGCGCACCTTTGGCATTCGCCAGTGCGCAGGCACCGGCTCAGGTCCTGCGGTGCTCCGCGCCCGTGCCGGTCAGGCAGCGAGTTGCCACCTGGGTCGAGAGACGCTGCGGAAGGCACGATGGTTTTCCAGCCATGCTGGTGGCCGGGAGCGGGCATCAAACCCGTCTGCGTTCCAGGGCCAGTTCAATTCCCAAACCCGAATCGAACCTGCGTCCGCATGGTTGTTCAGATCGAGGGTTCGGCGGCTGCGTCATTTTCGGTGGCAGGATCGTTGAGCCGCCGCATCGTCAGGGCGCAGCGTTGTTCAATCAAGGTAATGATTTGCTCGACCACAGCA
>JALRBB010000074.1 GCA_023257915.1 Quisquiliibacterium sp.
GCCTGGAGCGAGTGGGCGCAATACCTATCCCGTCAGATCCGTCAGGCGCAGGCCGATGGCGACCCGGATCTGGGCGACACCTACTATGAGCACTGGCTGGGCGCACTGGAGCGACTGCTGGTCGACAAGGGCGTTGTGATGCCACTCAAGCTCACGTCGCTGCGTCAGGCCTGGCGAATCGCTGCCGAACGAACACCGCACGGGCAGCCGATCGTGCTGGGCGCCGCGGCCAGAGCCATTCGGAGCTGACGCGCGGACACTCGCTCGGGCGGTCGCGCGAGTCGCCTTGCGAATGCGGTGTTGCCGGGCCGACCGAGCCTGCTCAGTGCTTGTGCGGCATCGACTGGCCGGTCGAATTGCCAGCCATGCCGCGCACCTGCGCCTGAACCTCGATGCGCTCGCGCGTGCCGTCGCGGTTTTCGATGGTCAGCTGCAGTGAAATCGTCTGGCCCGCCGTCAGTGGCTGCCTCAGGTCCATCAGCATCAGGTGATAGCCGCCGGGTCTGAGTTCGACCGTCCGTTTTGCGGGCAGCTCGAGCCCGTTGACAGCGCGCATCCGCATCACGTCGCCGTCCATCTTCATTTCATGGATTTCGACGACGCCGGCGATGGGGGTGTCGACCCGCAGCAGGCGCGCGTCGCGCTGCGCGGTCAGGCGCATGAAGGCGCCCGAGACCTTTTGCTGCGGCACGGTCGCCCGTGCCCAGGGCTCATCGACCGTGATCGAGCTCTGGGCCTTTGCGGACGGAGAGCCGGCAAGCGCACTGAGCAGCAGGATGACGCTCAGCAGAGGGGAAAATCGCGGCATTGCTCTGGCTCCCGTCAGGCCGTTGCGCGCGACTGCTGCGCGCAGTGCCGGCGCAGCTCGAGTGCGCACTCGCGCACCAGCGCCGGGCCGCGATAGATCAGCCCGGTGTAGATCTGCACCAACGTCGCGCCGGCGTCGATCTTTTCACAGGCCTCGCGTCCGCTCATCACGCCACCAACTCCGATGATCGGATAGCCAGGCGGCAGAAGCTGACGCAAGGCCCGGATCACTCGGTTGGACGCATCGCGTACCGGTGCGCCAGACAATCCGCCGGCCTCCTGGGCATGCGGCAAGCCCAGCACCGCCTCGCGCGAGATCGTGGTGTTGGTTGCGATGACTCCATCGATGCGATGGGCGACGAGCTTGGCCGCGATCGACTCGATCTGGGCGTCTTCCAGATCCGGCGCGATCTTCAGGGCCAGCGGCACATAGCGGCCTTGAGCGTCGGCCAGCCGTTGCTGACGATCGCGCAAGGCAGCGAGCATCGCGTCGAGTTCGTCAGCACCCTGGAGTTTGCGCAGATCCTTGGTGTTCGGCGAGGAGATGTTGACGGTGACGTAGCTCGCCTTCGAATACACCCGCTCCAGGCAGGCGAGGTAATCGTCGGTGGCACGCTCCAGCGGTGTGTCGGCGTTCTTGCCGATGTTCAGGCCGAGTACGCCGCGAAAGCGCGCTCGCGACACATTGGCCACGAAGGCGTCGACTCCGTCGTTATTGAATCCCATCCGATTGATCAGCGCCTGCGCCTTGGGTAGCCGGAACATGCGGGGCCGCGGATTGCCGGGCTGCGGGCGCGGCGTGACGGTACCGACCTCGACGAAGCCGAAACCCATCGTCGCAAAACCGTCGACATGCGCTCCGTTCTTGTCCAGGCCGGCGGCCAGACCGATCCGGTTGCGAAACTGCAGGCCCATCACCTGCACCGGGTCGTCGATTGGAGCGCCGCTGACCAGGCGCAGCGCGCCAGTGGCCGCTGCGCCGTCAATCGCCGCCATGGCGAGTTCATGGGCACGCTCCGGGTCCATCGAGAAGAAAAATGGTCGGGCCAACAGGTAGGGGTTCATCATCGAGAAGCTCGGATACGGGGCGAGGCGTGAATAGGGGCGCGATCAGCGCGGGTCGCCGGCGGCGGGAGCGAGACTGCCAGGGTCTGCACAAGGCTCCGTCTCGAAAGGCAGCCACTGGCCGTCAACGAGCTTTTCGACCGGACGGAATCCTGCCTTGTAGGCCATCTTCCGGCTCTGGGCGATCCAGTAGCCGAGGTACAGGTAGGGAAGCTTCAACTGGCGGCTTTGCTCGATCTGCCAGAGCACATTGAAGGTGCCGTAGCTGGTGCCGACTTGCTCCGGGTCGTAGAACGTGTAGACCGACGACAGGCCATCGTCGAGGATGTCGACGATCGAAAGCATGCGCAGGGTGCCATCAGCATCGCGAAATTCCACCAGGCGCGTGTTGACCTTGCTTTGCAACAAAAACTGCGCATATTGCTCGCGGCTGTCGTGATCCATGCCGCCGCCCGCATGACGCGCCGCCTGATAGCGTAGGTACAGCGCATAGTGTTCCGGCGAAAACCCGAGGCGCGCGACCAGCACCCGAAGGTTCTGATGCGTCTTCCAGGCGCGGCGCTGGCTGCGCGAGGGGCTGAAGCGCTCGACCGGCACGCGCACCGGGATGCATTCGTTGCAGCCATCGCAGTACGGCCGGTAGGTGAACACACCGCTGCGACGAAAGCCCGCACGTACCAGGCCGCCGTAGACGTCGGCGTTGATCAGATGATTCGGGGTGGCTACCTGCGATCGCGCCATCCGATCGGGCAGGTAGCTGCAGGGATACGGAGCAGTCGCATAGAACTGCAGCGTCGAAAATGGCAGCTCGTTGGGATGGGTCATGCCAGGGGCAACGAGAGCCTCAGGCCCGACCAGTCAGGAGCAGGTTTGGCGGTCAGGCGCGAGACGAAGTTCAGGAAGTCGTCCCTCGCGATCTCCCGGGCGCCGAGCGAGGCGAGGTGGGCGGTATTTTGCTGGCAGTCTATCACGTGAAAATCCGCGTCACGCAGCATGTGTACCAGGGCGGCGAGCGCGACCTTTGAGGCATCGGTGCGCCTGGTGAACATCGATTCGCCAAAGAACATCCGGCCGATGGAAACCCCGTACAAACCACCAATCAGTTCATCGCCGTCCCAGACTTCAACCGAGTGCGCAAGGCCGATGCGATGCAGTTTCGCGCGCGGTGCCGGAGGCGCCTGCGACGGCTGCGTTGTTGTCGCC
>JALRBB010000137.1 GCA_023257915.1 Quisquiliibacterium sp.
CCTTCAACGAAGGCTATGTCGCGGTGCTCACTCGCTGGGGAATCGTGCGTGACGGCCTGAACCCGGTCGCGCGCAGTAATGTCTGTCCGCAGTTCGCAGCGCCTGCCCAGCCGGTGTTTCATGCGTTTTGCTACACCGTGACGCTGGAACAAGCCGCAGCGATGGCCGGGGGCGATGCCCGTCAGGACGGCTTTTCAGCCGGTTCGGCGCATCGGGACTTTGTCGTTGCCGGCAGCGGCGAGTGGCCGGAAGACCAGCCATTCCCACAAGGCATCGTCGCGCGCGGCGATCTTTCCGCCGACGGCCTGGCCCGCAAGGCGAGCTATGTGCTGGACACAATGCGCGCGCGCACCGAAGGCTTGGGTGGCGACTGGAGCGCGCTGACCGCATCGCAGATCTATACGGTGCATGACATCCATCCGCTGCTCGGGTCGCATTTCGCCGCGCACCAGCTTACGGGCGCCGGCCTGAGCTGGCACCCATGCCGGCCGCCAATCACCGAACTGGAGTTCGAGATGGATGTGCGCAGCGTGCGGCTCGAACGGGTGCTCGGCCTGACTCGCTAACCCTGGCGCGCCTAGCGCGAACCCGGCGCTCGCGCTCCGAACTTTTCGAGCGCCGCGCCCAGGATGCCCTTCGGCATATAGATGATGAACAGGATCAGCATCAGCCCGTAAATGGTGGTGTCGAGCCCGTGAATATCGTGGCCGATGAAAATGCGCAAACCTTCGGACAGCACCAGCAGGAACACCGCACCGACAGTCGGACCGAGCATCACGAACATGCCGCCCGCAATCACGCCGAACACCATCTGCAGCGAGATGCCGATACCGGAGACCGTCTCCGGATTGATGTAGAGCTGATACTGCGCATACAGCACACCGCCCAGACAGGTCATCGTGGCCGAGATCAGCGTGATGACCATCTTGGTGCGGTTCACGTCCACGCCGATCGACGAAGCGGCATCTTCGTCTTCGCTGATCGCCTCCAGTGCCATGCGCCGCATGCTGCGATCGACCGCACGCCACACCAGCAAGGCGCCGACCCAGCACGCGAGCATGATGTAGAACCAGACGACCTTGCTGGAGAACTGCATCGCCGACAGCGACGCGGTCACGCCATCGGTCAACGCGCTCTTTGGGGTGATGCCCAGCGATCCACCGGTCTGCTCGCGCAAGCCGACGATCACAAGCCGCACCACCTCGGACAGTGCCAGCGTGACCAGCGCGAAGTAATGCCCGACGATCCTGAAGCGGAAACACGGATAGCCGATGATGAAGGCAAGCACGACCGTGATGAGCACAGCCGCGATCGTGCCGATCCACGGGGAGATTCCCCAGAGGTTCCACAACAGCACGACCGTGTAGGCGCCCACGCCCAGAAAAGCGCCATGCCCCAGGCTGACCAGACCGAGGCGACCCATGATCGACCAGCTGGTGTAGATGAAGGCCCACAGCAGCCCGGTGACCATCAGGTGCAGCGGATATTTACCGATCCCGGTCAGCGGCACGAGCAGCATGGCGGCGAACAGGATGAATGCGACGATGCGGGAGTTCATGGTTCGGGCCTCGCTATCGACGCTTGGAGAGGATGCCTTCAGGCTTCCAGAACATCATCACGATGAAAAACGCGAACGCGAGCACATAACCCCACTCGAGCTGGAAGAAGAATCCGCCGACCGAGATGAACTGCGCGAACAGAAAGGCTGCAACGAAGCCGCCGATCAGATTGCCCAAGCCGCCAAGCACGCAGATCATGAACGTGATTGGACCGAAGGACAGGCCAATCGCCGGATGCACGTCGTACTGCAACACCAGCAGGCAGGCAGCCAGACCGGCCATCGCCCCGCCCAGCGCCGAGGTTGTCAGGTAGATCTTGGAGGGGTTCACACCCATCAGCGGCATGATGCCGCGGTCCTGGCTGATCGCCCGGATCGCGGTACCCAGGTAGGTGCGCGACAAAAACAGGTAGGTGGCACCGATCGCGGCGACCGCGACCCCAAATGCGATCATCCTGGCAAGCGAGACGTTCATCTCGCCAAAACTGACGCCCGGCAAGCGCACGCCGAGGTTGCGGAACTCGACGCCGAAGATCACGGTGGCCAGCGCCTGCAGGAAGAACAGCACGCCGCCGGTCACCAGCATCTGGTTGATCGGCTCTGCCGACAGCACCGGGCGGATCACCAGATGATGCAGCAGCGCCCCGAGCACAGCGACGAACAGCACACCGGCCGGAAACGCGAGCCACAACGGCAGCCCGCCCTGCGCATGCAGCCACCAGATCGCATACATGCCGAACATGATCAGTTCGGCATAGCAGATCCAGACGACGTCGATGACGCCGAACACCAGGTTCAGGCCAAGCGCGAGCAACGCGAGCAGGCCACCGAGCAGCAACCCGTTCAGGACTGCCTCGAGAAAGAAAATGTCAAAGATCTGGTCCATCGTGACTCCTACGCGATGCCCAGGTAGGCACGACGGATCTCGTCGCTGGCCAGAAGTTCGGCAGCAGGGCCGCTCATCCGGATGCGACCGGTTTCTAACAGGTAGGCACGGTCAACGACCTTGAGCACCTGCTGGATGTTCTGCTCGACGATCAGCACCGTGTAGCCTTCCGCGCGAATGCGCTTGACCAGTTCGAAGATCGACTGGACGATCACCGGGGCCAGTCCGGCCGACGGCTCGTCCAGCAGCAGCAGCTTCGGGCCGGACATCAGCGCCCTGCCGATGGCGCACATTTGCTGCTCGCCACCCGACATCGTGCCGGCCAGTTGCAGGCGCCGCTCCTTCATGCGTGGGAATAGCGAGTAGACGAACTCCAGGCGCTCGTCAAAATGTCCGCGTGCGGCAGGAATGAATGCGCCCATACGCAGGTTTTCCTCAACCGACAGGCGCGGAAACAGCCGACGCCCCTCGGGTACCTGCGCGATGCCCATCGAGATGACTTCGTGCGCCGCAATGTCGTTGTAGCGCACGCCCTCCATCGACAAATCGCCCTGCGTGACCGGGATCAGCTTGGAGATCGCGCGCAGCAGCGTGGTCTTGCCAGCACCGTTCGGACCGATCACTGCAATCGCCTCACCAGCATCGACCGTGAGCGAGACATCGAACAGCGCCTGAAAGCTACCGTAGCCGGCCGAGATGTTGTCCAGCCTGAGCATCGCGGTCATGACTGCGCTCCTTGCCCCGCCTCATCGGCATCCCGGGCCAGCACCTGCTGCTGAACCGCCTGCGCGTCCGTGCCCAGATAGACCTCAATCACACGCGGATCGTGCGCGACATCTGTCGGGCTTCCCTGAGCGATCAGTTCGCCGTGATCGAGCACCAAGCAACGGTCGATGACCTTCATCAGCACACCCATGATGTGCTCGACCCAGATGATCGTGATTCCGCGCTCGTCGCGAATGCGCTTGAGCATCTGCGCGGCCTGCTCCATCTCGCTCTCGTCAAGCCCGCCGAGACTTTCGTCGGCCAGCAGCACCTTCGGACGGGTCGCAAGCGCACGCGCCATCTCCAGCTTCTTCAGGCCCGCAGCGCCCAGGCCGTCGACTGACGCGGACGGATCGCGCGGCAGCCCGATCAACTCGAGCGCTTCCTCGGCGTTGCGCCGGGCCTGGGCCCGGGACACCGGCTCGGAAGCCCCGTAGTAGGCAGCCAGCGATGCGTTCTCGAGAATCGACAGCTTGCGAAAGGGCCGGGGGATCTGGAAGGTGCGCGCCAGACCGAGCTTGCACACTTCGTGCGGCGGCAAGCCGCCGATGTCCCGACCGTCGAGCCTGACCGAACCGGAAGTCGGCGCGTACAGCCCCGCAATCACGTTGAAGGTGGTGCTCTTGCCCGAGCCATTCGGACCGATCAGTCCGAGGATCTCACCACGCTGAAGCTCGAAAGAGACTTCATTGACGGCAGTAAAACCCCCGAACTTCTTGGTCAGTCGATCGACGCTCAGCATGACAGCGACGAACCGAAACCAGCGCCAAGCACGCGCGCGCAATCAAGCATCAAATGCTCCCCGAAAGCCGGTCGGCTTATTTGGCGTAGGCATGGCCCTTGGGCAGGGGCAGCACCGGATCCTTGGTCTTGATGGCAGACGGCCACACGATGTAGGTGTCATTGCCGTTGTACTGCATCACGACCGGCGAGGAGCGCTCGTTCTGGCCGGCCATCTTATGCCCTGCCGGGAAGAACTTGACGCCATAACCCTGAATCGTGCCGCCGACCGGGATGTCGGTCTCGAGCGAGGCTTTGCGCAGCGCCTCGGGGTCGATGCCACCATGCTTCTTGATCGCCCGCGGCAGCACATCGGTAAAGAAGATCCATGACTGGTTAAAGCCCATCGACAGATGCGGCGGCACTTCGTCGACCTTCACGTCAGCCTTGTAGCGCTTGACCATTTCCTTGGTGATGTCACCCAGCCCAGGCGCCAGCGTCTTCGGGTCGAGCAATTGCGCAGCGACCGGGTCGACGTTGTAGATGTAGTTCGCATCCGACTTGAACGTGCCGAAGAGTTTGTCGAACTGTCCGTACCCAGCCCCGTGCCCGATCAGTGCCGACCACTTCAGCCCCTGCTCACGCGACTGGCGCAGGAACAAGGTGATGTCCGGGTTGTAACCAGTGTGCAGGATCACGTCAGGCCTGGCGCGCTTGAGCTTGGTGATCATCGGCGAAAGGTCGGGCGCAGTGGCCGCGTAGCCCTCCTTGAGCACCACCTGCATGCCGTATTCCTTGCAGGCAGACTCGTTGCCCGAGGCGACGCCGGAGCCGTACGGACCATCTTCATGGATGATCGCCACGCGCAGATCCTTGGGCTCCTTGCCGAGCTTGGCCTTGGCCTGCTCTTTCAGGAAGGTGCAGGATGCCTCGCCAAACTGGTCCGAGTGCACCTGGGCGCGGAACACGTACTTCAGGTTCTTGTCCTTGAACACGCTCGAGGCCACGCAGACATTGGCCCACATGAAACGCTTGGCCTGATCGACCTTTTGCGCCATCGGTACGCAATGCGCTGACGAGAACACGCCCATGATCAGGTCGACGTTCTCCTGGTTCAACAGGCGCTCGGCCTCGTTGATTGCGACTTCCGCCTTGCTCTGGGCGTCGGCGTATACCGCCTTGATCTTGTAGCCTTCGACGCCGCCGCGCTCATTGATCATGTCGATCGCGTACTTGGTGCCGTAGTTGGCGGCAGCCGAGCCGCCCGCGGCGAACGGGCCGGTGATGTCGAAGATCACACCGATCTTGATTTCCTTGCCCTGGGCAAACGCCCCGGACGCGGCCAGCGCCAGAGCTGCCGCTGCAATTGAACGTCGCATTCCCTGTCTCCTGAAGGCTCTTGTAAGACCGGGTCTTTGTCTGCCATCACAAAGGAAGGCGCCCGGCGTCGAGGGCCCACTGTAATCGAAGGCTTCTGCGCGGCGCAACCATTGGGGCAGGCCTCAATTCCACCTTGGCGACATTCGTTCACGGGGCGCCAACATGCGATGCCCGCTGGCTCAACCCATGAGCGATGGAATTAGCGCCGCGCGGACTGCATGATCTGCGAGCGCAGCCAGACATGCTCGGAGCGTGCGTCCTGGCGCCGGTGCCAGATCATGTCGACATGTACCTCGGGCATCGACATCGGCAGGGGTCGCTGCGCGAGACGCAGGCCAATACCGCTTGAGGCGAGGAAGTGACGCGGCAGCACCGTCAGCAGGTCTGAGCGCATCACCACCTGGCCGGCAGTAAAGAACTGGTTGACGGTCAGCACGACCCGGCGCTTGCGTCCGAGTTACGCAAGCGCCTCATCAACAAAGCCGTATGGACGACCCGAGAAGCTCACCAGCAAATGCCTGGACTCGCAGAATGCATCGAGCGACAGCCGTGTCTTGGCCAGTGGATGATCGCGACGCATCACGCAAACGTAATGACTGCTGTACAGCCGCTCGTGGCCGTAGTTCTCGTGCTCCCCCTCTTGCATCGCGGCCAGGACCAGCGCAGCCATCACCGCCGGAAAGTGCCCGATCGCCATGTCAATCTCGGACGAGTCAAGCAGCGCCCGTGGATCGCGAGTCGTTAGCGGCAGCACCCGCAACGTGACCCCCGGCGCATCCCGTTCGATGCGCGCCAGCAACCCGGGGGTAATCAGCGCAGCAGTTGCGTCGGCCATCGCCAGCACGAAGGTTGCACGCGAGGTGGACGGATCGAACTGCGGCGGCGCGATTGCCGCACGCAACTGCGTCAGCGCGTCGCGCACCGCCGGCCAGATTGCGGTCGCCTGCGCGGTCGGCTCCACGCCGTAGCCCGAGCGCACGAACAGCGGATCGTCCAGTGAATCGCGCAGTCGCTTCAACGCATTGCTGACCGCCGGCTGGGTCATTGCGAGATTGCGGGCCGCGCGGGTCAGATTGCCTTCGGCCATCACCTCATCAAAAACCTTGAGCAGGTTCAGGTCCAGGGTCCGGAAGTTCATCGCGCCTCTCTGACGGAATGTTGGGAACGTCCACCCAAACCATTCCCAATGTGAATGTATTACATCTTAAACATTAATTGGAAAAATATTCTGAGACGCGCAAAATACGTTCCACAACATAACTACCTCCTCTCTCGAAACAGGAAGCAAACATCATGGCAACACATGTTCACTCTCACGACGGCCTGACGCGTATTGCAGACGGCATCGACGCAATCGGCTCGATCGGCAGCCGCATCGGTAACGAAGCCCGGCAATCGCTGGTTTCCCGCCTGGTCAAGCCGCTCGGCAACGTTCTGCGCGCCGCCTTCGCAAGGCTGGCCGCCAACCGCGAGGCGCTGGCGATCGCCGAGATCGAGCGCTACGACTGGCGGCTTGCGGCCGAGATTCGCGCCGCCGCCCAACGCGATAGCGCCGCCCGCTGAACTTGAAGAATTCGCCGCGGGGTCAGCCCCGCGGCACCGGTGTCTCCTCCACCGCCTCCAAAGGTGGATTAAGCCTGCGACTCAGTCGCGGGCTTTTTTTGCCCGGCAGCGCTAAGATCGGCGCCCATGAACGAACCCGATCAAGATCTCGTCAGCCAGAACCTGATCGCTGCCGCGAGCCGGCTCAGCGAGCGGGTCGCAAAGCTGCGTTTCGCGCCCCCGGTGGCCCATGTGTACAACCCCCTGCAATACGCCTGGACTGCCCACGAGGCCTGGCTGCGCAAGCATGGCCGCGGGCGCAAGCGGGTGGTCTTGCTCGGCATGAACCCGGGGCCCTTCGGCATGATGCAAACCGGTGTGCCCTTCGGCGAGGTGGCTGCGGTGCGCGACTGGATCGGCATCCGGGCTGACGTGCCACCTCCCACCTTGCAACATCCGAAAAGACCCATAGAAGGCTTCGCCTGCCGGCGCTCCGAAGTCAGCGGCCGACGGCTGTGGGGCTGGGCGGCGCAGCGCTTCGGCACTGCCGACGCGTTCTTCGCCGAGTGCTTCGTGCTGAACTACTGTCCGCTGGTCTTTCTTGAGGAGAGCGGACGCAACCGCACGCCCGAGCAGTTGCCGGCTGCCGAGTCCACGCCCCTGAACGCTGCCTGCGATGAACATCTGCGCGAGGCTGTGGCCGCGACCGATCCGCAATGGGCGATCGGGATCGGAGGCTATGCAGCCAAGCGGCTCGAGCGGGTCCTGGGCGCTCAGTCGCAGGTCCGCATTGCGCAAATTCTGCATCCGAGCCCGGCATCGCCAGCCGCCAATCGGGGCTGGAGCGAGGCGGTCGACCGTACGCTGGCCGAACTCGGCGTGTTTGGCTGAGCCTTCGGGCAAGCGGATAGACCGGGTGGGTGAATGGCAGAGCTACGGGCAAAGCTGCGGGAAGAGCTGCGGACAGCACGATGGGCGGCGCTACAATTGACGTTTACGTAAACTGCCACCGACCTGCGCGGATGCCCAGTTACACGATCACAGAGCTTGCGCGCGAATTCGATGTGACGCCGCGTGCAATCCGCTTTTACGAAGACCAGGGCCTGCTCGCCCCGACGAGGGCCGGTACCGGCGCGCGCCAGCGCGTCTACTCGCAGCGCGACCGAACTCGGCTGAAGCTGACCTTGCGCGGCAAGCGGCTGGGCCTAACCCTGGCCGAAGTGCGCGAACTGGTCGACATGTACGAGTCGCCGTCAGATACCAGTGCACAGCTGACCCGTTTTCTGGGCGTGCTGACCCAGCACCGACGCACGCTTGAGCGTCAGCTTGAAGACCTGCGCGAGACCCTCGCCGAAATCGACACCCACGAGCGTCGCGCCCGCCAACTGCTGGCCGAACTCGACGACTGACGGCGCGACGCGAGCGCCGAACCCTGGAGACATCACCATGCTGAACATACCCGGCCTGCAGTTTGACCTCGGCGAGGACATCGCGATGCTGCGCGACTCGCTGCAGCAGTTCGTCGCCGCCGAGATCACCCCGCGCGCTGGCGAGATCGATCGCAGCGATCAGTTCCCGATGGACCTGTGGCGCAAGCTCGGCGAGATGGGCGTGCTCGGCATGACGGTCGGCGAGGAGTACGGGGGTACTGCGATGGGCTATCTGGCTCATGTGGTCGCGATGGAGGAGATCTCGCGCGGCTCGGCGTCAGTGGGCCTGTCGTACGGCGCGCACTCGAACCTGTGCGTGAACCAGATCAACCGCAACGGTACCGAGGAACAAAAGCGCCGCTACCTTCCGAAGCTGATCTCCGGCGAGCATGTCGGTGCGCTGGCGATGTCAGAACCGAACGCTGGCTCGGATGTGGTGTCGATGAAATTGCGCGCCGAATTCAAGGGCGACCGCTGGCTGCTGAACGGGAGCAAGATGTGAATCACCAACGGCCCAGACGCCGACGTGATGGTGATCTACGCGAAGAACGACCTGGAGGCCGGGCCGCGCGGCATCACCGCCTTTCTGGTCGAGAAGGGATACAAGGGGTTTTCGGTCGCGCAAAAGCTCGACAAGATGGGCATGCGTGGCAGCCACACCGGCGAGCTGGTGTTCCAGGACTGCGAAGTGCCGGCCGAAAACGTGCTCGGCGGCGCGATCTTCGTGTGGGTATCGTGGCGCCACCACCAGAGCCGGCGTTACGTTTGGGCGATGGAGGTCTACGTGATGCTGATTGTGAGCATCATGCTGACCACACTTTTTTTTCACGGCGACTAC
>JALRBB010000140.1 GCA_023257915.1 Quisquiliibacterium sp.
GTCGCCGACCGCGACGATCATGAAGCGGTCCAGATCGAGCTCCAGGCCAAAGCGTTCTTCGTCCCAGCGGATCGAGCGCACCAGCGAGCGCATCGCATGCGCGGTTTTGCCTTCATTGCCGGGCTCGACCCAGACCTGCAGCAAGGCATCGCGCCCGGATTGGGTGCGAAAACGCTCCTCGGTCGCGACTAGCTTGCCGGCCACCAGCGCGAACAGGTAGCTCGGCTTGGGGAACGGATCGACCCAACGCGCCCAGTGACGCTCGATGCCGTCTGCTCCCACAGCCAGTGCGCCGGAGTCGACCAGGTTGCCGTTGGACAGCAGCACCGGATAGCGCGAACGGTCCGCGCGCATCGTCACGGTGTAGCGTGCCATCACGTCCGGACGGTCCGGGAAATAGGTGATGCGCCGAAAGCCCTCGGCCTCGCACTGGGTGAAGAAGTTGTCCGACGACACATACAAGCCCATCAGCTCGGTGTTCTGTCGGGGCGCGATGGCGGTGACCAGTCGCAGCGTGAATTGTTCCGGCACCTGCTTGATCTGCAGCAGGCGCGGGTTGCAGTTGTACTCGTTGCCTTGCAGCGGACGACCATCGATCGCGATCTCGACCAGTTCCAGCGCATCGCCATCCAGCGCAAAGTTGCCGCTGCCATCCGGGTTGCGGCGAAAGCGGGTGGTGGCAGTGACCAGCGTGCGCTCCGGGTCGAGGTCGAACTCCAGCTCGATGGTGTCGGCCAGGTAGGACGGTGGCGCGTAGTCTTCTCGCCGGATCGTGATCGCTTCTTCGGTTCGCATCGCTGCCTTTGTTTGTTCGGGTTCCGCCCTATCGACTGCCATCGGCCGACAGCGCGAATCGCGCCAGGCCCAAGCCTACTTCAGTGCACGGGGTCGCCACCAGTTCGGTGCTGCGAAACCGAAATCTCCGCTCTCATGCAGCCGGTTGGCCAGATCGAGCGCCGGCAGCCCTGGCGGGCTGGCAATCAGCCACAGATCCGGATTGTCGCCAAGCGCGCGCAGGGCTAACTCGTGCCCGCGGGAGATTCGTCTGCGGTCGGTGGCGAGTGGACGGCGCATTGAGCATCGGATCGAGTCGTGGGCTGAGTAGTGGATTGAGCGATGGATTCGGCCGTTGAATCACGCTAGGCTGGTCCGTCAGTCTACGCGGCACAAGCTCACGGCGAGCGAATTTGCGTCGTGAATCGGCATCGATTACGCTTTCGCTGCACTGCAACATCTTTCGCGTCGGGCCGCTTGTCCAGCGTGATCGCTGACCTCGCCCGTCAAGCGCGCACCGGCCGGATTCCTGGATGTCTGCCGACCCGAACCCATGGAGTTTCCCCGGATGCGAAAAATCCAATCCCTGCTGGTGGCCAACCGTTCCGAGATCGCTATCCGCGTCATGCGGGCGGCCGCCGAACTGGGCATCCGCACCGTCTCGATCTATTCGCACGAAGACCGGTTTGCGCTGCACCGGTTCAAGGCCGACGAGAGCTACCTGGTTGGTGAGGGCCGAAAGCCGCTGCAAGCCTATCTGGACATCGACGATGTGATCCGGATTGCAAAGCTCGCCAAGGTCGATGCGATCCATCCGGGCTATGGGTTCCTGTCGGAAAACCCGGAATTCGCGAAGGCCTGCGCGGCAGCGGGCATTGCCTTCATTGGACCGACGCCGCAGGTCATGACCACGCTCGGCAACAAGGTTGCCGCCCGCAATGCGGCGATCGCCGCCGGTGTGCCGGTGATGCCGGCCACCGGCCCGCTGCCGCGCACCGAACTTCCAGTCGATGCATCCGACGATGTGGTCGCGGCCGCGCGTGCGACCGAACTGGAGCAGGCGCTGCTGCTGGCGCGCGAGATCGGTTATCCGCTGATGCTCAAGGCAAGCTGGGGTGGCGGCGGGCGTGGCATGCGGGTCATTGAAGGCGATGAGGATCTGGGCGCACAGCTCGAGGTCGCGCGCCGGGAGGCTGGCGCCGCCTTCGGGAATGATGAGGTCTACCTGGAAAAACTGGTGCGTCGCGCCCATCATGTCGAGGTGCAGGTGCTTGGCGACACCCACGGCAATCTGGTGCACCTGTTCGAGCGGGACTGCTCGGTGCAGCGGCGCAACCAGAAGGTGGTCGAGCGCGCACCTGCGCCGTATCTGGACGATGCGCGCCGTGCAGAACTGTGCGAGGCGGCACTGAGCCTGGCTCGCGCGGTCGCCTACACGCACGCTGGCACCGTCGAGTTTCTGATGGATGCGGACACCGGCAAGTTCTATTTCATCGAGGTCAATCCGCGGATCCAGGTTGAGCACACGGTCACCGAGCAGGTCACCGGCATCGATATCGTCAAGGCGCAGATCCGGATCACCGAGGGCGCGCGCATTGGCGAGCCGGGCGGCCCGGTACCGGCCCAGCCGGACATCCGCCTGAATGGTCATGCGCTGCAATGCCGGATCACCACCGAAGATCCGGAAAACGGTTTCACGCCGGACTATGGACGCATCTCCGCTTACCGCAGCGCGGCCGGTTTCGGGCTGCGCCTGGATGGTGGTACCGCCTACAGCGGTGCGGTGATCACGCCGTACTACGACTCGCTGCTGGTCAAGGTCACCGCCTGGGCGCCGACCGCTGGCGAGGCGATCCGGCGCATGGATCGCGGGCTGCGTGAATTTCGCATTCGCGGGGTCGCGACCAATCTGCAGTTCGTCGAGAACGTGATCAATCATGCGGACTTTGTCGCCGGCCGGGTCACGACCCGCTTCATCGACACCACGCCGGAGCTGTTTCGCTTTGCCCGCCGGCGCGACCGCGCGACGCGCCTGCTGCGCTACCTGGGCGATGTGACGGTCAATGGCCATCCGGACATGAAGGGGCGCGAAAAACCGGATTTGTCGCAGGTGCATCTGCTGATGCCAACGTGCGATCTGAGCCAGGCGCCGCCGCCTGGAACGCGCACCTTGTTACGCCAGCTGGGGCCGGAAAAGTTCGCCAGCTGGATGCTCGCTGAAAGGCGTGCGTTGCTCACCGACACGACGATGCGCGATGCGCATCAGTCCTTGCTCGCGACCCGGATGCGCACGATCGACATGCAGCGCATCGCTCCGTACTACGCGCGGATGTTGCCCGGATTGTTCTCGCTCGAGTGCTGGGGTGGGGCCACCTTCGACGTGGCAATGCGTTTTCTGAAGGAAGACCCGTGGGAGCGCTTGCAGCGGCTGCGCGAAGCGGTGCCCAACGTGATGCTGCAGATGCTGCTGCGTTCGTCGAATGCGGTCGGCTACACCAATTACGCCGATAACGTGGTGCGCTACTTCGTGCAGCAGGCGGCGACCAATGGCATCGATCTGTTCCGGGTTTTCGACTCATTGAACTGGGTCGAGAACATGCGCGTGGCGATCGATGCGGTGCGTGAATCCGGTGCGCTGTGTGAAGGCGCGATCTGCTACACCGCCGATGTCTACGATCATGGGCGCAAGTACGATCTGCGCTACTACGTGGACATTGCGCGCCAGCTGCAAAAAGCCGGTGTGCATGTGCTGGGCATCAAGGACATGGCGGGCTTGTGCCGGCCGCGCGCGGTTCGATTGCTGGTGCGCACGCTGAAGGAAGAGACCGGGCTGCCGATCCACTTTCATACCCACGACACCAGTGGCGCGGCTGCGGCGTCGGTGCTGGCTGCGATCGAGGCCGGGGCCGACGCGGTCGATGGTGCGCTCGATTCGATGAGCGGGCTCACCTCGCAGCCGAACCTGTCGGCAATCGTCGCCGCGCTGGCAGGCGATGATCGCGATCCATGCTGGATCGGCGGCGTCTCTCGTCAGCCGGCCGGCATCGATCTGAACGCGATGCGCGAGATCTCGCATTACTTCGAGGGTGTGCGCAGGATGTACGCGCCGTTCGAATCCGACATCCGTGCCGGTACCGCCGATGTCTACAACCACGAGATGCCCGGCGGTCAATACACGAACCTGCGCGAGCAGGCGCGCGCGATGGGGCTGGAGCATCGCTGGCCGGAGGTGTCGCGCGCCTATGCGCAGGTGAACCGGATGTTCGGAGACATTGTGAAGGTGACGCCGACCTCCAAGGTGGTTGGCGACATGGCCTTGTCGATGGTGGCTAACGATCTGAAGCCGGCCGACGTGACCGACCCGAAGCGCGAGGTGCCGTTCCCGGAGTCGGTGGTGTCGCTGTTTCGCGGCGAACTCGGCTTCCCGCCCGACGGCTTCCCGCAGGAGCTCTCGCGCAAGGTGCTCAAGGCGGAGCCGCCG
>JALRBB010000238.1 GCA_023257915.1 Quisquiliibacterium sp.
GGATGACCGAGATTGCCGGCCGAGGGCAGCACGCGCACGCGCGGGTCGCGCGCGGCATGGCGTGCCAGCATCGCCGCGCTGTCGTCGTCCGATCCGTCATCGACTGCGATCAGCTCAAAATCGCCGTCGGTCTGCCCAAGGATCGAATCAACTTGTTCGTCGAGGAACCGGGCGCCGTTGAATACGGGAAGCAGGATCGAACTACGTCGTGACATCATGCCCTGCTGTAGGAAAGGCGCGGTGATAATCCAACCGCGCGCGGTACGCGCGATTGCGTCCGCCGACCCGTGCGTTTACCACGCGCGCCCATGAAATGGTCTCAACGGCTGGCGGCCGCGCGCGAACAGGTCCCGCTCGCGATGGTCGCGTTGCTGGTTTTCATCGTCCTGATTGCGCTGACCGGCGGAACGTCCCGGCCCGACTCGCTGAGTCAGGCGCTGGTGCGGGCGATCAGCGTTGTCATGATCGCGGGGTGGGCGATTGCCGCGCCGCGCGTCCGGGGGCGCGAACTGTTGCCGGGGTTCGCGTTTCTCGCCGCGCTTGCACTGCTGATGCTGGTTCAGCTGACTCCGTTGCCCCCCGACGTGTGGAGTGGGTTGGCGGGGCGCGACTTCTATCGCGAAAGCGCGGCTGCGGCGGGAATGGCCCAGCCGTGGCGCCCGATCGCGCTGGTTCCCGATCGCGGGTGGAGTTCGCTGTTTGTGCTGCTCGTCCCGTTGGCGACGCTGGTCGGGCTGGCGCAGCTCGGCTCGCGAGGCCGGACGCAACTGTTGCTGCCGCTGGGACTTCTGGCGTTGGTCAGTGCAGTGCTCGGGCTGGCGCAGCTGTCGGGGGGGCAGAGCAGCCCGCTGAGGGTCTATGAATACAGCAGCGACAGCTATGCCTCGGGCTTCTTCGCCAATCGCAACCACCAGGCGCTGCTGCTGGCCTGCGGCACGCAAGGCTTCGATCCTTGCACGGGCTGCGACGGAGGCCTGATCAGGCGCCACGATCTCGATCTCGGCCCCTAGAATCTGCTCGAGCAGCACGTTCCCGGATATCTCGTAGCCGGGATCAGACCAGTCGACGCGCCGGGTCAGGATCAGATGGCAGTGCAATCCTATGGCCGCGCAGGCTGCTGCGGTCTGCCGCGCATGATTGGATTGGACTGCGCCGAAAGTCAGTACCGCATCGGCACCCCTGGCGCGGGCATCGGCCAACAGGTATTCGAGCTTGCGGGTCTTGTTGCCGCCGGTCGCGAGGCCCGAGCAGTCGTCTCGCTTCAGCCAGACTCTCGGCCCGCCGAGCAGTTCCGAGAGTCGGTCGAGGGGAGTCAGCGGGGTCGGAAAGTGCCCGAGCGATATTTTCTGCTGTGCACTCAGCCAATCTGGCAATGGCGGTAGTTCGGGAGCGGCAGACTGGGGCATGGACAAAGCCTCGAAGGTGGCGGCAGAGCCGGCGGGCTTAAGCAGCGAGAATTGGCGCATGGTAGCAGCCGGCCTCGCTCGTGGTGTAATCCGCGCTCGTCTCGGGCCAGTATCGAGCTAGTGTGCCTGGGCGCCTCGTACCGCGAGGCATTGTCGGGCGAACGCGATGGCTTCCTGAATTGCGCTTGGCAGGTCCTTGCCGGCGAGCAGTTGATTGAGCAGACCGGCAACGAAGGCATCTCCGCATCCGGTCGGATCAATCATGCGCTCCTCGGCGACCAGGGGG
>JALRBB010000260.1 GCA_023257915.1 Quisquiliibacterium sp.
GCAGCGCCCAGGCGGGATGGTCGTGCCGCTCGGACCGATGCCCAGTCCGGAGCATCTCGTCAACGCCGGTGCCGATCTGGTCTACTCGCGGCAGGCGCAGTGGATCGCCGACGACATGTTCCACATCAGCGGCGAAATTCCGCGCACCACCGACTACGAGCGCGGATTGCCCGGCCAGGTCAGGCGCAGCGATCCACGCTCAGCCTGGGAGCCGGACCCGCTGCTGGTCGATGAGCGTTCGGTTGCGGTGCATGTGCAAGGCAAGGGGCAGTTCGTGTTCTCGGCCTGCTCGCACGCGGGCATCATCAATGTGCTTCGACATGCCAAGTCCAGTTTTCCGGAGGTGCCACTGTACGGCACGATGGGCGGCTTTCATCTTTCCGGCAACACCGAGACGATCATTCCGCAAACCGTTGCCGATCTCAGCCAGTTCGGGCTGAAACTGCTGGCGCCCGGGCACTGCACCGGCTGGCGGGCTCTCACCGCAATCAGCAAGGTATTCGGCGACGAACTGGTACCGTCGGCGGTTGGCAAGCGCTATCTGATTTAAACCTGACGATGACAAGCATCAAACTCACCCGCGAGACGATCCTGAGCGGCGCACTGCATGCGTCGGTACGCACGCTGCTTGGCCCGAACGTGCGACTGATGACTGATGAGGAACGCAGCGAGCAAATCGCCAGGATGCTGGCCGCGTCCCCACGACCGGGGCGGGTTTGGGTATTCGCCTTCGGCTCGCTGATCTGGAACCCGGCTTTTCATTTCGCCGAAAAACGGGTCGCGCGCATCCACGGTTTTCATCGCCAGTTCTGTCTTTGGGCGCGCGCAGGTCGAGGCAGCCCGGAGCGCCCCGGCCTGATGCTGTCGCTGGAGTCTGGCGGCAGTTGTACCGGCGTCGCCTATCGACTGGCCGAAGGCACCGAAAGTACCGAAATGGACGTGCTGTGGCGGCGCGAAATGGTCACGATGGCTTACCGACCGGTCTGGACCGTCGCGCACACGCCCGAAGGCCCGGAGCCCGCGATCGCGTTCAGTGCCAACCGCAGCCATGAACGCTACATACCGGGCCTGAGCGAGAGCGAAGTCGCAGGCTACCTGGCCAGCGGAGCGGGCCCGATGGGCCGTTGCTGCGACTATCTGTTCGACACGGTCGAGCACCTGCGCCAGCTTGGAATTCGCGACCGCCGGCTCGAAGCGCTCGAGACCCGGGTACGCGCGCTTTGCAACGAATCGGGTTGACGCGGATCGCTACTTCGCCCGCCAGCCTCCGTCGATCACCATGCAGTGCCCGTTCACATAGCCGGCTTCGTCCGAGGCCAGATAGCAGACCGCCGACGCGATGTCCTCGACAGTTCCCCGTACGCCGGCCGGAATCAGCGCCTTGACCTGATCTTCATTGACGACAACGCCACGACCGCTCATGTCGGGCACGCCAGGTCCGAGGATCTGCTGAGAGTGGCCGCGCAAGTCGGTCGGAATTGCCCCCGGGCAGATCGCGTTCACGGTGATACCACGAGCACCATAGACCACCGACATCTGACGGGTCAGACCGACGACCCCGTGCTTGGCTGCGATATAGGCAGCGCCACCGCCGGTCCCATTCAGGCCTGCTACCGAGGCCATGTTGACGATTCGCCCGCGGCCACGCGGCAGCATCTCGCGCAAGGCGCGCTTGCAGCCAAGGAACACCCCGGTCAGATCAATGTCGAGCACGCGGCGCCATAACGCCTCGTCCATCTCGTCGACGCTGAAGTAGCCGTCCAGGATGCCGGCGTTGTTGACCATGATCTCCAGAGGTCCGAGCTCTGCAATCGCGGCACTGACCGCGCGATCAATCTGCTCGGTCTTGCTGACGTCGGCCGCAAATGCGGCAGCCTTGCCACCGGCCTGCAAAATATCCTGCGCGGTACTGCGCGCCGCCGCCTCGTCAAGATCAACCACCGCGACCGCCGCGCCCCGCGCACCGAGCATCGACGCGATGCCTCGCCCGATGCCTGAACCTGCCCCCGTCACCAACGCCATCCGACCGTCGAATCCCATTACCAGTCCCCTGTGCTTGAGTCGGGCCGCGCGACGCAACCCGTTGGAGACTGCAGCTTAACGGCAATCAGGCAGTCATGGTGTCAAGTCGAAGCTGCTCGTGGCTGTAGTCAAAGTGCTGATAACAGTGGCCAAGGCAGATATGGTTTTCAAATCCCACGCGCAGTAGGCAGACTGAAAGCTTGTAGTCGGTACCTTGATTGGTATCGGTCGTAACGACCATGCGAGAGAACCCAGGTCTCGTGCAGACGATTTTAAAAACCTTGCTGATGGCTGCGCTGCTCAGTACGGCCGCATGGACGCATGCCGCCTGCGATCCGCGATCGGTCAGCCCGGCGGACCAGATCCGCACCGGCAACGGCGCCGTGCTGCTGGTCACGCACGCCTCGAGCGCATTCGATCCGCGGATGTCGACCAAGACCGGACTGGACGCGGCGATTCGGCTCGCGCGTCAGCATGCGATTCCGACGATTTACCTGAAAGACGACGCGCCCGGTCTGCGCTACTTCATGGACGACTGCGCGCCAGACCACTGGGCCGAATCGGAAGATGGTGAGATCCGGTTTTCGCTACAGGCGCAGCATGTGCTGCTCGCCGGCGGTCATCTGGAACTGTGCCTGTCGCGCACGATGCACGACATCCTGGAGCAGTGGGCGAAACAGACGCCGCGCAACCTGCGCATCACCTTGCTGATGGACGCGATCTACTCGAACGGCAAGGCGATCGACCCGCAGGACGACTACTACGACAAGCTCGAAGGTTTCCTGGGTGTCGTCACCCATGGTCGACCCGGAGGCGAGGCCTGGCCCAAGCTGACCCTGCTCGAGACCATGGGTGTGATTGCGCGCCATCGCCAGCAACGCGATTATTTGCGCCGGGTTTTGCCGCATTACGCCCGAACGATGCCGAGCGGCTATCGCGTAGAGATGCGCGTCAATGACGAGGAGTCGCACACGCTGGTGCGCGGAGCAGGTTCAGGCGCACCCACGCTGAGTTTTCATTTCATCGACAGCGCGTTACAGATGGCCGACCGCCTCGCCCCCTGAAACCGCAGGATGCGGCTTGCGCCGCGCTCAGTCGTCCTTGCGCCCCTTGCCCTGACCGGAGCCATTGCCGCGGCCATTGCCCTGCCCTTTGCCCTGACCAGGATGATCAGCCTGCCCTGAGGCATTGTGGCCGCGATGCATCGGCACGACGACTTCGTTGTACCAACTCTCCTGCACGAAGTAGACCTGACGGCCGCAGGCATCGTACTTGCGGCAATGCTTACCCCAGTCCTTCGCATGACCCGGGGGCACGTGCAGATAAAGCGGACGCCCGGGCGACATGCCGGAACCGGGGCGATGGATGATGACCGGGTCCCGGTAGATCAGCCTGGGCTGTCCATAGTTCCCGATTTCGATGTGCCCGTAAAACCCGGGCTGACCAATGCTGATCGACACACCGACATCGGCGGCCATGACCTCTGAGAACGTCAGCGCTGCCACAAACGCCAAGAACAGATTTTTCATTGCTCACCTCCTGCACATCACGTCAATTCAATATACCAAGCAAGTCAGGCAATCTTGGATGCCGCTGGTCAGCATCGGCATGCCGCCCAGTGGGCAAGCCGCACTTGCATGCCACTTCCCGCCAATGACAGACTGCGGGCTCGCGCCGAACTGCATCCCGGTTCGCAGGAGCCCCGACACCGATGACTAACGACACCACGGCAAGCCACATCGATCCGAGAACTCCGGTTCTGATCGGCTGCGGCCAGATCACTGACACTAGCGGCGAGCCCAGTTCGCGTCGCTCGCCGTCCTACTTCGCCGCGCAGGCGGCGCAACTCGCGCTCGCCGACGCCTTCACCGACCGGATTGAGCCCCAGCGCGACACTGCTGCCGATACCCGTCGACTCGCAGCACGCATCGATGCAATCGCAGTCATGCAGTTCTTTAGCGAGTCCTCGCCACGCTTCGTTCAACCGTTCGGTCGTTCGAACAACCCACCAGCCAGTGTCGCGCGGCTGATCGGCGCCAGCGCAGTGCGGGAACATGTCTACACCCAGGTGGGCGGCAACATGCCGCAGTACCTGCTCAACGACTACGCCCAGCGAATTGCCGATGGTGAACTCGACGCGGCACTGGTCACTGGCGCAGAGTTGCTGCGCTCGACCCAGTTGGCGCGACGACAAGGGCTGAACCTGGACTGGAGCGAACACTTTGCCAACGAGCCGCTGCGCGCCGGAGACGATCGACTCGGCTGGAGCGAAGAGGAAGCGCGCCACGGCCTGAACGCGGCGATCTGGTTCTATCCGCTGATCGAAAACGCGATCCGCGCAGGGCGTGGCACAAGCCCGCAAGCGCACCTGAAGTCAATGGCCAGCCTGTTCGCCCGACTGGCTGCCGTGGCGCGCGACAATCCACTCGCCACCCGACGTGAAGGCTGGGATGCGGACGCGTTGGCCCGCATCGATGCACAAAACCGTTACATCGCCTATCCGTATCCGCGACTGATGAATGCCAACGCCATGATCGACCAGTCGGCTGCAGTGCTGATGGTGTCGACCGCGCTGGCTGACGAAATGGGCATCGCGCATGATCGCCGCGTCTACCTGCATGGCTGCGCAGATGCCGCAGACACCTGGGTGGTCAGTGAGCGCGCGCAACTGGATCGCTCACCGGCGATCCGCGGCTGTGCGTCGATCGCGCTGCAAATGGCCGGCGTGCAGGTTTCGGACATCGCGCGCTTCGATCTGTACAGCTGCTTTCCGTCAGCGGTCGAGGTCGCCTGCCGAGAGATTGGGCTGGCCGAGGACGATCCGCGACCGCTTAGCGTGACCGGCGGGCTGCCGTACTTCGGCGGTCCCGGCAACAACTACGTCACGCACTCGATTGCCCAGATGATGATCGAACTGCGCAGCCTTCCGAATAGTTGGGGCATGGTCACCGGCAATGGCAGCTACCTGACCAAGCACTCCGCAGGAATCTACTCAACCCGTCCATTCGAAGGACGTTGGCAGCGTGCCGACTGCTCCGCGCTACAAGCATCGATCGACGCCGCCGAAAAGACGCGGGTCGAAGTCAGACCGCAAGGCCCCGCCCGACTCGAGACGTATACGGTCGCCTTTGATCGGGACAAGCCGCAGCGCGGCATCGTGTTCGCCAGGCTGCCCGACGGCGCGCGATGCGTGGCCACCGTACCGCCTGAGCAGGCCTTGCTCGAGGACATGATCTCGACCGAGCAGATCGGCAGGCAGGGCATCGTCGAGGCCCGCCCGGACGGCAACCTGTTCCTGCCATCCTGACCGCATTGTCTGTCTTGCGCGATTCGCTGACGAATCGCGTCCCCAACCCCCACCAGGAAACATCACGATGAACAACAAGGTCTGCGTCGTCTCCGGCTCGTCTTCCGGCATCGGTGCCGCCACGGTCGAACTGTTTGCCGCCAACGGCTGGCATGTCGCCATCAATTATTCGCGTCATGAGGAGCCTGCGCAGCAGGTCGCGCAGGCCTGCCGCGCAAAAGGCGTTGAGGCACTGGTTCATCGGGCGGATGTCTCGGTCGATGCCGACTGCCGCTCGTTCGCAGACGCGGTCGAGGCTCGATGGGGCCGATGCGATGCGCTGGTCAATAATGCAGGCACAACCCGCTTTGTCGATGCACGCGATCTTGATGGTATCCAGGGCGAGGATTTCCTGAAGATCTACGGGGTCAACGTGGTGGGTCCATTCCAGATGACGCGCGCATTCGCGCCGCTCATGCGGCGCAACCCCGGCGCGGGTGTCGTCAACGTTTCGTCGATCGCATCCAAGCTGGGCCGCGGCTCGAGCATCGCCTATGCGGCCTCCAAGGGAGCGCTCAACACGCTAACCCTGTCGCTGGCACGCACGCTTGGCCCGCAAATCCGGGTTAACGCGGTGGCGCCCGGCATGATCGACTCATCCTGGCTGCGGCAAGGCCTTGGCGAGGCCCGGTTCAACGCTCAGCGCGACAACTACGCCGCACACGCAGCGCTGAGCGACGTCGTGCAACCGGCCGACGTGGCTGAGACGATCTACTGGCTTGCAGCGGGAGCCGGCAAAACGACCGGTGAACTGGTCAGCGTCGATTCTGGCTTCGTGATCGGCAAGATCTGAGCCACAGACCGGAGCGGCATTGCGCAGCGACCTGGCTACAGGCGTTGCGCAATGCGCTCGTGCAAGCTGGCCGCGTCGAGCGAGGTGTAGTCCTTGTCGATTTCAAGCGCAATCGTGTCGCGCAGCGGATCATGAAACTGCGCACGAAGCTGCCCTAGAAATCCTGGTGCCGCAACCAGAACGAGCTTGTCGAACGCATGCTCGACGCGTCCTTTTTCCAGTTCGTCGACCAACTGACTGGCGAAACGCAATTGTTCGCGCGTCTTCGGATCCATGTCCATCTCGACCGCATGGCGCCCCTTGCCATGGCTGTCGTAGACGCGGCCAGGCTTGTCATCGGCCAGATCGAGCTGATGCGCTCTCGCATCCGGGTTTTCCCATTGACCGATCTCGACCAGTGGTTTGGTCACACCATCGGCGCGAAACAGCAGCGCGCGCGAACTGTTGCCGCTAAGAATCCAGAATTTAGTCATTTTTCATCCTAACTGTTGATCGCATCGCAGCGTCCCTCCAGACGACGCAGGCGCTCCTGGACGCGAGATTCCACGGCAAATGACGGATCGACGTCGACGAACCTGAGTTCAAGTGGGGTTGGCAAGATCACCCCCTTTCAGTGAGTTGCTGGAACGGGCCTCGCGCAATGCCCCGACGGAGCATCCCGCCGGACCCGACTTTGACTACAGTTTCAGTATCCCGAAGTGCCGCGGGCTCGGCATTGATGTTGCGCAATCGCGGCTTGACGATCGTCAGCCAGCAGGCCGATCCGCGAGACTCAGGATTGTTCGTCGGGTTTCGCGAGATTGTCGGGGGACGGCGCATGCAGGCCGCACATCCCGGCCATGCCAACAAGCTCTGCGATCGAGCCTGCGTTCATTTTGGCCATTACCCGGCCGCGATGGATTTCGACCGTGCGGTGACTGATCAACAGTCGCCGGGCGATCTCCTTGTTCTGCAAGCCGCCAACGACAAGTTCCATCACGTCGCGTTCGCGCGGTGTCAGGCTGTCATAGTGCGCACGCACCAGAGCCACCTGCGCATGGACGATTTCCTGTTCATGGCTGCGCTGCATGGACTCAGCAACCTTGGCAAGCAGTTGCACGCCGTCGGTGGGTTTTTGCAAAAAATCAGCGGCGCCAGCCTTGACCGCCTGCACCGCGGTCGGAACATCGCCGTGCGCAGTCAGAAACAGGACCGGCAGGTCGCTCTGGCGGCGCCGCAGCTCCTCCTGCACCTGCAGTCCGGTCAGACCTGGCATCGAAATATCGAGAAGCACACAGGCACTGGTTTGTTCGAGGCTGGACGCCAGAAAACTCATACCGTCGCAAAATTCATGCACCAGATATCCTGCACCGCGCAGCAGAAATCCGAGGCTGTCGCGCACCATCGGATCATCGTCGACGATATAGACGATCTTGTTCATGTTTCCAACGGGAGCAGGACCCGGAAGATCGCGCCGGGGGCGTGCAATTCTGCGATGATCCGCCCGCCGTTCGCGGCAGCCAGGGTGCGACTGATCCGAAAGCCCATCCCGAGTCCCTCGAGCTTGCTGCTAAAGAAGGGCTGATAGAGCTGGGCGAGATCTTCTTCGCCGATACCGGGTCCGGTGTCCTGGATCGTGATCCTTGCCATGTTGTCATGGCGCTCGACGCTGATCCGCACCACACCATTCTGCTGACCGGCTCCGATGATGGCCTCGATACCGTTGCGCACCAGATTGACCAGAATGTGCTGCACCTGAATCGGATCGGCGACGATACGCGGCAGGTAGGAACGATCGACCTCGATCCGCACGCCAAACCTGCGGGCGTAAGCCTCGAGCAACTCGACGCAGACATTCAGCGGGCCACTGAACTCGATCGGACCGACCTCGATCGGTGCACGAGACACAAAAGCACGCAGGTCGCGCACCACACGTCCGGCCCGCACAGCGGCATCGGCGATCTTCTCGAACAGCTGCAAATTGCGGGCGACAACATTCTCACCGTTGGCCGAACCGAGGATGCCGGCCGACGAGTAGGAGGTGATTGCGGCCAGAGGCTGATTGATTTCGTGAGCCAGCACAGCCGCCAGTTCACCGGCCGTGTGCGCACGGTGCAACTGGGCGATCTCGGCGAGCTGGTCGCGTTCCCGAATCTGCGCGTCGATCCGTTGCGTGACATCGATGCCACTGCCGAGCACAAAGGCTGGATTTCCCTGCTCATCGAGCAAGGGAACATTGATCCATTCGACGGTGCGCTCACTGCCGTCGCGATGTCGCCAACGATTTTCATGCGGTTGAAGCTGCCCGCCTTCGAGCACCGCAGTCAACGCGCTACTCACTCCGGACAGTTCCTGGTCCGGGATCAGTCCGAGCTGCGTCACGCTCTTGCCGAGCACCTGCTGCGCATCGAGCCCGGACGCTCGCTCTGCCGCGCGATTGAAGCGGACGATACGCCCATCCGTATCGGTGACGACGATCAGCGCATTGGTGCTCTGAAGGATCGCCGAGACGAAGTCTCGTTCCTGTTCGAGCTCGCGTTCGACGCTTGAACGCCGATCGCGAGCCCGCCCGAGCTGCTCGCGCAGCAGCCGATTTTCCTCGGCGAGCGAGGCATTCGCCCGCCGAAGCTGTTCGACGGATGTCGGGTCGCTGACGGGCATGGCGTTCATCGGCGCGCCTGAGTCGCTCAGGAGATCCGGTCAGGGTCCGATCTTTCGAAATCCAGCACGACCCGGCCTAGCACCTTGCCCGCAAGCAGTTCCTGCAGGACATGATTCACGTCCCCGGCAGGACGTATCTCCACGGGTGACGGTTTGAGCTTTCCGGCGCGTGCAAGTTCGACGACCGCCTCGAGCTCGGCCAGGTTTCCGACGTAGGAGCCGCGCACTGCGATGCAGCGCTGCGCCAGCGGCGGCAGCGGAAGCGTGATCTCGCCACCGAACAGTCCGCACATGATGTAGTGCCCGCCCTTGGCCAGCGAGGCTATCCCCAGGTTGGCCGTGGCCGGCATGCCGACCAGGTCGATGACGCCGGCAATCGCTCCGGCGCTGATTGCCTTGATCCGGTCAAGCGCACCCGCATCGCGCGTGTCAACGGTTTGCGCGGCACCTTGCTCGAGAGCACGCGCCAGCTTGCCCTCGTCGATGTCCCCCGCAATGATGTTCGTGATTCCCAGCGCTCGCAGAACCGAGATTGCCGCCATTCCGAGACCACCGCAGCCAAGCACCACCACCCAGTCGCGCGGCGCAAGCTCGGGCAGCTTGGTGGCGGCGCTGTAAACCGTCAGGCCGGAACAGGCGAGCGTTGCAGCCCATCCGTCATCGATTCCGGTGGTGTCGATCAGGTATTTCGCATCGGGCACCAGCACATGCGTGGAGTACGCCCCATGGGCCATCACACCCAGGAAACGGCCACTCAGGCAGAAGTTGTCGTCCCCGGCCTCGCAGACCGCGCACTTGCCGCAACCGATCCATGGATAGACCAGTCGCTTGTCGCCGACCTTCACGCCGGTGACGCCTGCACCCACTTTTTCGACCACGCCGAAGGGCTCATGCCCGGTCGTGAACGGGGGCACGCAGCCACGGTCCTTGACGTAGAAACGCTTGCCGCCACCCAGGTCGAAATACCCCTCCCAGATATGCAGATCGGAGTGGCAGACGCCGGAGCGCGTAATCCGTACCAACACCTCACCCGCCTGCGGCTGCGGGGTTTCGCGGATTTTTGCCTGTAGCGGCTTGCCGTGTTCGACCACCTCGTAATTCAGCACCGTGACTCTCCTGTTGGGATTTGATTGTTGCTGGCAGGCCGCCAGTGTATGCGTTCGATACCGGTCTGGATCGCCCTGACGCAAGCAAATGTTTCAGATGCAGTAGCATCAAGCTCATTCATGCCAGCAGACGGGTAAGCCAGTCCCCCGTCCTTGATCATGCCACTGCATCGCGAACAGGTCAGCCGATGAAACCCTTGGAACGCGCCGAATTCGGCCCGGTCACCGTGTATTTCGGCGAAAAATCCGGCAAATACCCTGATGGCAATCAGGTTGTCGTGCGCGGCAGCGACACCCACGCGATCTTCGACACGCCGCAGGTCTCGAACCATGTCGGCAGCGACGTCGACGCGGCCGACCTGGTGATCCTCGGCCATATGCACGAGGATCATGCTGCGGGATTGCACCGGGTGCCGTCGGCGACCGTGTATGCGCATGCTGCCGACGTCGAAGCGGTGCGCAGTTGGGATGGTCTTGCCAGGCATTATGGATATCCGTCCGCGGTGCTCGCAGATCTGAAAAAGAAGATTGAATCCGATTTTCAATACGTCCCGCGGCCGGACGCAATCAGCTATTCGGATGAGCAGGTCTGGGATCTCGGGGGTGTCACGGTGCGCGCGATCCACATGCCTGGCCACACCGCCGGGCACTCGGTGCTGTTCGTCGAACAGCACGGGATTGCCTTTATCGGCGATATTGATCTGTCGAGCTTTGGCCCTTATTACGGAGACGCCACCTCCAGCCTCGCGGATTTTCGTCGCAGCATCGACCTCGTCGCGCAATTGCCGGCCAGCATCTGGATTACTTCGCACCACAAGGGTGTGGTCACAGACCGCGAAGCCTTCCTGGCTGCATTGCGTAACTTCGCGGCCCGCATCGATGCACGCGAGGCGCGACTGCTCGAGTTGCTCGCCGACGCACCTCGCACCCTGGCGGAACTGGTCGCCAGCCGGGTGATGTATCCACCACAGGCGGCCGAACTGTGGATCGATTGTGCTGAGCGACGCTGCATCGAGCAGCATCTTGCTGAACTGCTTGGCAGCGGCCGGATCCGGATGCATGACGATCAGCGCTACGCGCTGCGCTGATCGCCCGACCCCAAACCGCGGCTGGCCGCGCCGGCCAGCCGGACGCTGAAAGTCTGCTCAGCGATACGCCTGGTAGCTGCGTGCACTCCCGTCGGCAGTGATCAGCAGCACGTCGTACGGATCACGCCGCCCGCGGTACTCCGGACCATCCATGCCCGGAGAGCCAACCGGCATGCCCGGCACAGCGAGCCCCAGCGCCGCGGGTTTTTCGTTCAGCAAGCGCTTGATCTCACGCGCCGGGACATGGCCTTCGAACACATAACCGCCGGCGCTCGCCGTATGACAGGAACCGTATTGCTCGGGCATGCGCAAGCGCGCCCGCACCGGTGCGGTGCTCGGAACGTCATGGGTTTGCACCGAAAATCCGTTGGCCTGCAAATGACTGATCCAATCCTTGCAGCATCCGCAAGTCGGGCTCTTCCAGATCTCGATCCGCGGCAGCGCATATTGCGCCTGCACCGCGGGCACCACGCCCAGCGCAGCGAGCACTTGCAAGAAATGGCGACGCGAAAATTTCACTTGGACTCCTGTCGTGACTGAATGCCGCCCTGCAATGGCAGAGCAGTCTTGTAGCGTACCTGCTTGAGCGCAAAGCTCGAGCGGATCTTCTCGACCTGGGGGATGGGTGTCAGATTTTCAAGGATGAAGCGCTCAAGCGCCGCGATGTCGGGCACCGCAATGCGCAGCAGGTAGTCGGCGTCACCGGTCATCAAATAACACTCCATGACCTCATCATGGGCGCACACACTGGCCTCGAAAGCCTCCAGGGCTTCTCGGCTTTGCTGCTTCAGGCTGATTGAGATGAACACGTTCAATGCCAGCCCGAGTTGTTTCGCGTCGAGCAGCGCCACGTACTGACGGATCAGCCCACTGGCCTGCAGGGCTTTGACCCGCGCCAGACACGGCGACGGCGACAGGTGGACCCGTCGCGACAATTCGACATTCGAGAGGCTGGCGTCAGCCTGTAATTCGCGCAGGATCCGCAGATCGGTGGCATCAAGACTCATAGAACTCAATTTCCATGGCATTAAATTCTTATAATTACATATATATCAACATATTATATATGTTTTAACCGATTTTCAGGGCATCTTCAGCGTCAAATTCTGGATACAAACGCATATAGTGTCGCCATCAGGAGATACCGATGAGCGATCACTCGTTGAACCCATTGCTGTGGGGCGGCACTTCTGCCGGCGACAGCGATCCGGCCGAAACCGCCGACTGGACAGACTCCCTGCGCTCTTTGCTGGACAGCGCCGGACCGGAGCGGGTTCGCTTCATCCTGGATCGCCTCGCCGAAATCGGGCGCGAACCGACAGTCGGCTGGCACCCGACGCGCGGCACACCGTATGTGAACTCGATCCATGTTGACGCGCAGCCGCCGTTTCCCGGCGACCTGGCCATCGAGGAGCGTCTCGCATCGATCATGCGCTGGAACGCGCTGGCCATGGTGGTGCGCGCAAACCGCGCCCATGGCGAGCTCGGCGGTCACATTGCCAGCTATGCGAGCGCAGCTGACCTGTTCGAAGTTGGCTTTAATCATTTCTTCCAGGCCCGCAATGCGCAGCAAGGTGGGGACCTGGTGTTCTTTCAGCCGCACTCAGCGCCGGGCGTCTATGCGCGGGCCTATCTCGAAGGCCGGCTTCAGGAGCAGGACCTCGAGCATTATCGCCAGGAACTGGTCGCCGGACGGGCCGGTGCGCGCGGCCTGTCCAGCTACCCGCACCCTTGGCTGATGCAGGATTTCTGGCAATTCCCAACCGGCTCGATGGGTATCGGTCCGATCAGTTCGATCTACCAGGCTCGCTTCATGCGCTACCTGCAGCATCGCAGCCTGCTCGACACCACCGGGCGCACGGTCTGGGGTGTGTTCGGCGACGGCGAAATGGACGAACCTGAAAGCATGTCGGCCCTGACGCTGGCGGCGCGCGAAGGCCTGGACAACTTGATCTGGGTGGTCAACTGCAATCTG
>JALRBB010000288.1 GCA_023257915.1 Quisquiliibacterium sp.
CGAGCCGCCCGCCCTCGACCAGCGTCAGTGCGGTCGCGTACGGCATGTGGGTGTGCAGCACGCACCGGGCCCGCGGATTCATGCGATGGATCCAGCTGTGAATAAAGAAGGCGGTCGGCTCAATCGTGTGGCGGCCTTGCAGCACCTTGCCCGCCCCGTCGATCAGCAGCACATCTGCTGCACCGACTTCGCTCCAGTGCAGGCCCTGCGGATTGATCAGATAGCGATCCGGCGCGAGTTCCAGACTGAAGTGGTTACAGACGCCTTCGTTCAAGCCAAGGCGCGCAGACCAGCGCAGCGCAGCGGCCAGGTCGATGCGACCCTGATCGATTGCGGCCTGCTCGAGCAACACGCTCTGCGCAGGCCGATTGAGCACCTCGGGGTTGGCTGCCATCACGGATCTCCATGAAAATGAAGCAGCTATTCTGTCACGGGACTGATGGCATGATGCTGACCTGCGACCGCAGCGCGATAGGAGCCCCAATGAGCAAGCATGACACCCCCGAGCAGGACACCGACTGGCGCAACACGCTGACCCCGGAGCAGTACACGGTGCTGCGCCGCGAGGGCACGGAACGGCCTTTCAGCAGTCCGCTGAACGATGAAAAGCGCAAAGGTACTTTCGTGTGCGCCGGCTGCGGACATCCGCTCTTTGATGCGTCAATGAAATTCGATAGCGGAACCGGCTGGCCGAGCTTCTTTACGACGCTGCCTGGCGCGTTCGAGACCAAGCGCGACTTCAAGTTGATCCTTCCGCGAACCGAGTACCACTGCGCGAAATGCGGCGGGCATCATGGCCATGTTTTCAACGACGGCCCCGCCCCGACCGGCCAGCGCTTCTGCAATAACGGCGTCGCGTTGCGTTTCATTCCGGACTGATCCGCCAAGGTCCGGCAAGGTCAAGCGGCTCGGTGTACTCTTAGCGGTTTTCCTTCCCAGCGGAGTATCCGATGCGCCTGGTTTCCTTTCGCCAAGGCAAACGCGACGGTCTTGCCGTACGCATCCATGATCGCCTGGTCGACCTTTCGGTTGCGGCACCGCAGCTTCCGGGCCAAATCAGAGCCTTGCTGGCGGCAGGCCCGCAGGCCCTTAGCGCGGCTGCCGATTCAGCCGCCAAGGCCGGGGCCTCGGCCGACCTGGACCCGGCTTCGATCGAGTATCTGCCGGTGGTGCCGGATGCGGGCAAGATCTTCTGCCTGGGCCTGAACTATGCCGCCCACGCTGCCGAAGGTGGCAACGCGGTACCGGCCTACCCGGCCCTGTTTCTTCGCACTGCTGGCAGCCTGACCGGCCACGGCCAGCCGATCCTGCACAGCAGGCTGTCTGACACACTCGACTTCGAAGCCGAACTGGCAGTCGTGATCGGTCGACGTGTACGTCGTGCCGCAGTTGCCGACGCGCTCGAGGCGGTTGCCGGTTACTCCTGCTTTAATGACGGCTCGGTGCGGGAATACCAGCGAAAGACCACCCAGTGGACCATCGGCAAGAACTTCGAGTCCACCGGCGGTTTCGGCCCGGAACTGGTGACCGCCGATGAACTGCCCGCAGGCGCGCGCGGATTGCGGATCCGATCGATCCTCAATGGCAAGACCATGCAGGACGACAACACCGCAAATATGATCGTGTCAGTTGCGGATGCCATCGCGCTGATCAGCGACTGCGTCACGCTGGAACCTGGCGACGTGATCGTCATGGGAACGCCCTCAGGCGTTGGCTATGCGCGAACCCCACCGGTCTTCATGCGGGCGGGCGACGTCTGCGAGATCGAGATCGAGGGCGTCGGCAAGCTCAGCAACCCGATCGCCGACGAACCTGTCTGACCCCGTGGCCGGCCGGGCCCATCGGCTCGCCGCGCCCCTTCCCTTTCCCTCCCCCAAACTCAACAAACCAGAACGCAAGGAAACAGCAATGCGCAAGGTCTTCAATTTCAGCGCCGGCCCGGCAGTGCTCCCAGAAGAGGTACTGCAGCAGGCTGCAGCCGAGATGCTCGACTGGCACGGCAGCGGCCAGTCGGTCATGGAAATGAGCCACCGTGGCAAGGAATACATGAGCATCCACGCGCAGGCGGAAGCCGATCTGCGTGAACTGATGCAGATCCCGTCCGGCTACAAGGTGCTGTTCCTGCAAGGCGGTGCCACGCTGCAATTTGCCCAGATTCCGATGAATCTGATGCGCGGCAAGGCGAGCGCCGACTATGTCAATACTGGTGAATGGTCCAAAAAAGCGATCAAGGAAGCCAAGCTGTTCGGCAAGGTCAACATTGCCGCATCCGGCGAGGACCGCAATTTCAGCTACATCCCCGAGTTGTCGAGCTGGAAGCTCGACCCGCAAGCGGCCTATGTGCACATCTGCTCGAACGAGACGATCGGCGGGGTCGAGTTCAACTGGGTTCCCGACACCGGTGACGTGCCGCTGGTAGCGGACCTGTCCTCCTGCTTTTTGTCACGCCCGGTCGATGTCGCCCGATACGGCTTGCTGTACGGCGGGGCCCAAAAGAACATCGGCCCGGCCGGTCTGACGATCGTCATCGTGCGTGAAGACCTGCTCGGCTTTGCGCCGGCGGGCACGCCTTCGGTGCTCGACTTCAAAACGCAGGCCGACAACGACTCGATGCTGAACACTCCGCCGACCTATTCAATCTATCTGGCCGGACTGGTGTTTCAATGGCTCAAGCGTCAGGGCGGCATCGCCGCGATGGAGCAGCGCAACATCGAAAAGTCGGCCTTGCTCTATGACTATCTGGACTCCACCGGGTTTTACAACAACCCGGTCGCGCCCAAGGATCGCTCGCGAATGAACGTGCCTTTCACGCTCAAGGATGCGGCGCTGGACGACACCTTCCTGAAGGGCGCGCAGCAACGCAACATGCTGCAGCTCAAGGGTCATCGTTCGGTTGGCGGAATGCGTGCGTCGATCTACAACGCGATGCCGATCGAGGGCGTGCGGGCGCTGGTTCAGTACATGCGTGAATTCGAGAAACAGCATGGCTGAGAAATTCAAGGTTCTGGTCCTGAACCAGATCTCCCAGCAGGGACTCAAGCGCCTTCCGTCGGAACTCTATTCCGTCGGCAAGGATCTGGCCGATCCGGATGCGGTGCTGGTGCGCTCCGCCGACATGCACGAGATGTCGATTCCCGACAGCGTGTGTGCGATCGGACGGGCCGGCGCCGGCACCAACAACATCCCGGTCGCAGCGATGAGTCAGCGCGGCGTGCCGGTATTCAATGCTCCCGGAGCCAACGCCAATGCGGTCAAGGAGCTGGTTCTGGCCGGCATGTTGATGGCAGCGCGCAACCTGCCGGGCGCACTGCGCTTTGTCGACGGACTTGACCCGGCCACGCCGGACATGGACAAGCATGTCGAGGACAGCAAGAAGAATTTCGCCGGATTCGAACTGGCCGGACACACGCTGGGCGTGATCGGCCTGGGAAAGATTGGCTGCCTGGTCGCCGATGCGGCAATCCGGCTTGGCATGAACGTCATCGGCTACGACCCGGAAATCACGGTCGACGCAGCCTGGAGCCTGCCCTCGCAAGTCAGGCGGGCATCATCGGTCGGCGAACTGCTGAAGGCGTCGCACTTCGTCACGCTGCACGTTCCGCTGGTGGCGGCCACCCGCGGTCTGATCGGTCCGGCAAACATCGAGCAGATGCGCCATGGCTCGGTGCTGCTGAACTTTTCGCGCGACGGCGTCGCCGATGAAGCAGCGGTGCTCGACGCGCTGAACTCGGAGCGTATGCGGTATTACGTCTGCGACTTTCCGGGACCGGCGATCAACGCAAACCCGCGCGCGATCGCGTTGCCGCATCTTGGTGCGTCAACTCGGGAGGCGGAAGAGAACTGCGCGTTGATGGTGGCCGACCAGCTTCGTGACTATCTCGAGAACGGCAATGTCCGCAATTCGGTCAATTTCCCGGATACCGCGGCGCCGCGCGAATCCGCGTATCGGCTGGGCATCGCAAACGCAAATGTGCCCAACATGCTCGGGCAGATTTCAACAGCGCTAGCAGCTTCGAACCTGAACATTCACAACATGCTGAATCGCTCGCGCGGTGAAATGGCGTACACAATTGTCGATGTTGACAGTGCAGTGCCCGACAGCGTGCTGGGCATGCTGCGCGGCATCGACGGCATCCTGTCAGTGAGGTACATGCCCGCCCCGCAGTAGCGGAGCGGGCAGGTCCGTGTGCGCCGTCAGGCTAGGATGCCTCGCGCAGGCTCAGGCGTGCGCCGGAGCGGTCGACCGGGCAGCCTGCGGTGCGCGACGTTTTCCAGTCTGCACGGCGCTGCGCAGATCTGGCATCCGGCGGACCCGATCATCGTCGGCGAGTTTGCGGCTTGCCGGCGACAGACGCTGCACCATCGACTTGACCAGGTGCGGAGTGCTCAGCCGGGTCCAACCGCAGGCCGGCGCCTTGCAAACCAGCAAGTTGTGGGCGAGCGGCTGCAAGATCTCGGTTGCCAGGTCGATGCTGGGCAGGCGCTCGTACAGATCTTCGAGCGCCAGCGGCGGGCTGCTTGGGTCGTCGCAACGACCGACCAGGACCTGCATCCTGGCAACCAGCCCAGGATGATGCGGCAGGAACTGGGCCACAAAGGCCGACGCGTGTCCGGCGACGATCATGCTGTTCCACAGAGATCCGCGGGCAATCAGCGCCGCCGCGCGTCTGCGGTCCACCGGCTCGACCAGCGATTCGAGCCCTCGCGAGTCGAGTTTTTCCTCATCCAGCGACGGGACCAGATAGCCGATGTCGGTTTCGGGACCTTCCGGTTCGATTCCAATGACGACCAGATCGCGTGACGTGGACGACAGGCTGTCGACCGCGTCGCGTGCCGCCAGAGTCAGCACCGACTCCTTGGCTGCGTATTGATCCGATGGAAAGAAGACGATCCGGGCGTCCGGGTCGCGCTTGAGGATCGTCAGCGCTGCGAGCAGCACCGCATTGCCGGTGCCGCGATCGGCAGACTGCACAATTAGGTTTCCTGGGGCGAACTCATTGGACATCGTGTGCCACCACTGCCAATGATTGGCGACCACGACTGCGCAGACCCGTTCCGGACTCGCGACCGACCGCGCCCGCTTCATGGCCAGAGACAACAGGCACTGGCTACCGTCTGCCGTGCAATACTGCTTGGGGACCAGACGGCCCCGGGAATCGGAGGTCAACCCACCAAGGCGTGATCCGTCGCCGCCGGCCAGAACCACCGCCCACACGTCACCTTGTTTCATCGCGATTCCTTCCTATCTTGTTATTCGAGACTGAAATTCCTGCCTGACTTCGCCCCGAATGTATGGCGCGGGCTCGCGGGTGCATATACGCGCAGACACGTATCCACCCCCCACTTGAAAAGATGTCGCCCGATCCTTATCATTAGCACTCGCAACCGATGAGTGCTAACACCAAGACAGTTCACTGCCCTGGGGAAATGCTCGTCAAAGTTCCAGGCCGAAGGTCTGAATCTAGGCCCATGTGGGCGGAAATTCAGGCGCCGGTCAATTAAAAACCTTTTTAAATCAATTGCTTAGGAGAAAGTTTCATGAAACTTCGTCCCCTGCACGACCGCGTCATCGTCAAGCGCCTCGATAGCGAGCGCAAGACGTCGTCGGGCATCGTGATCCCGGACAACGCTGCCGAAAAGCCTGACCAGGGCGAGATCCTGGCGGTCGGCGCCGGCAAGGTCGGCGACGACGGCAAAGTGCGTCCGCTGGGTGTCAAGGTGGGCGACAAGGTGCTCTTCGGCAAGTACAGCGGCCAGACCGTCAAGGTCGACGGCGAGGAACTCCTCGTCATGAAAGAAGAAGACCTGTTCGCGGTCGTCGAGAAGTAATTCGTTCAACAGTCAAGGAATAGAAAAATGGCAGCAAAAGACGTAGTGTTTGGCGGCGAAGCCCGCGCGCGCATGGTGGAAGGTGTGAACATCCTGGCCAATGCAGTCAAAGTGACCTTGGGCCCCAAAGGCCGCAATGTGGTGCTCGAGCGCTCCTTCGGCGCCCCCACTGTGACCAAGGACGGCGTGTCCGTGGCCAAGGAAATCGAACTCAAAGACAAGCTGCAAAACATGGGTGCGCAGATGGTCAAGGAAGTGGCTTCCAAGACCTCCGACAACGCTGGCGACGGTACCACCACCGCCACCGTGCTGGCCCAAGCCATCGTGCGCGAGGGCATGAAGTACGTGGC
>JALRBB010000334.1 GCA_023257915.1 Quisquiliibacterium sp.
TGATCGCGTCCTGCAACTGGCGCTGGTAGCGCGCCTTCGTGCCGGTCAGGCGAGCCGGAATTATCTTGCCGGTCTCGGTGATGAAATCCTTGAGCGTATCGACATCTTTATAGTCGATCTGCTCGGTCTTCTCCGCGGTGAAGCGGCAGAACTTCTTGCGCTTGAAGATCGCGCTTTGCGAAGGACGCTTCTTCAGTTTGTCTTTGGAACCACGGCGGGCAAACGCCATATCACACCTCGATGATTTCGAATTCGGTTACGTGTAGGACCAGGGATTTCGATTGCCTGCGCCTGGCAGCCATGAACCCGGCAAGATTCAATCGGACTCCGGGGTTGAGCCTTGCGGCTGCCTCGGCGAGCTTTCCGGCAAAGAGCACGGAAATCTCCAGTTCGATCTTTCGCTGCATTCCGGCTTCAGTTTGCTCGGATCCGTGGGCGAACAACGCGCCAAGGACCGGGATTCCCGCCGGGCTGTAGCGCAATTCCTCACGCTGGATCAGCACGGCTTGCAACTGGAGGCGATTCAGCGACACCGGGATTTGCCTGAGCCTTTCAGTCTTTCAGCCTGCAACCGCTGACTGGCTGACTGAATGTTGGCAAGGGCACCTGCGCCTGCTTGATTGACCTGCGTCCCTCGTCTCGTCTGGTCTCGTTACTGGGGGTTTTCCGCCGTAGCAACCTTGCGCGATTCCTCACGCTGGATCTGCTTGAGCATCGGCGAAGCACCGGTTTCGGCCTTACGCATCGACACCGTCAGGTGGCGCAGCACTGCGTCGTTGAAGCGGAACGCATGCTCGAGCTCACCCAGGACCGGCACGCCGCACTCGATGTTCATCAGCACGTAGTGGGCCTTGGCGACCTTCTGGATCGGATACGCAAGCTGGCGGCGACCCCAGTCCTCGATGCGATGGACCTTGCCTTCCTGGGTCTCGACCATGGATTTGTAACGCTCGATCATCGCGGGCACCTGCTCGCTCTGGTCCGGGTGGACCAGAAAGACCACTTCGATGTGCTCGACAGCAAGGTCCAGCAGGCCGCCCGTTTGGCCAAGACCGACCTGTTGACCGACATGGTGGGCGAGTTTCCCGAGCTTCAGGGCATCATGGGGGGCTACTATGCCCGCCACGAGGGCCTGCGCGACGGCGTGGCGATA